>JAZOON010000092.1:0-7544 GCA_045655045.1 Eubacteriales bacterium
GGAGGGGGACCGCTTGCGGTGGTGGGATTCACGTTTAACGCAAACATATATCTCGTACGAACGCCCCTACGAAACGAAAATACGGGCGATATTCAATCTCCGGTAGGGGAGGATATTATCCTCCCGCTTGAGCGGAACGGCGCTTTCGCATCAAAGCCTCCCTTGTTAAAGGGAGACTTTGATTCATTGCTCTTTGTTAACTTTGTCAAATGCATTTTCGAAAAATTATCGTTAAACTGAACGGAGCTGAGTCGTTTGACTCAGCTCCGTTTTTATCGTCATATTTAATTCTTTGCGGTAGCGTCGATAAGCTCGTTCGCAAAAAATCTTTGCGCGTCCGAAACAAACTTTTCCACTCTGCCCGTAAGCACGTAGAAGCCGCCGTTGCCGTTGACCGTTATATATGCCTTTCGGGACGTCAGGCTATAGAATTTATAAACCTTAGTCTCGCCCTCGGTATTGGTCACGGTCATAGTAAGAAGCAGATTTTCTTCGTTGCCGATGAGCGCCGCTTCATCTTCCGCGCTCATAACGTACGAGTCGGAAATGCTTGCGTAAAGAAGCGTCTGATAGAACGATCTGAAGAGATTCGTGTCGTAGCGGAGTATCTTTTGACTGCCTTCGCCCGTAACGACTTCTATTTCGTTCGCCGTAACGTATACCTTGCTTCCGTCTGCCGCAGGAATAGCTCCGCTTACAACTCTTACCTGAGTTCCCATTACGTTGTAATCGTACGAAGCGGTCTTTATCTTCAGCTCGTTACCCGCAGGTCCGTAGCATTTTATCTCCGATGCGGTTATGACCCAAAGATTGCCGTCCTTGTCGGTTACCTTCATCTCGGCAAAGGTCTTCTTTGTGTTGCCGTTTGAATCCGTTGCGTTAACAACGAGATTTGTGGAGTTTATCGCGTCCGTTCCGTCCCAGGCGGAGTTATCAAGCTCAAAGGTCGCGGAATAGTCCGACGTTTCTATCGTTATCTTTTCGCAGAACGCGATATTGAGATTGACGTAAGACGGATTTATCCAATCGTATTCGTCCCAGGAAAGGAATTGCAGACTGTGACCTTCGATTTCGATTATTGAGTTGTAATCGTAAGCCTCGTTGTTCTTCGGATTGCCGTTTTCGTCAAGCGGTACTATCTCCGTGAACGCGTATCTCGAGCCCGTCTTCGTCGGCTCGGTGATATGAATGGTATGCTTCAGCGTTTCCGCGACCTTGCCGCCCTCGTCAAGCACGTCGTAGCTGAACACTATTCTGTGCTCGGCAAGCAATTTATACATCGGATCTCCGTTTTCGTTAGTTCCGACCTCTCTCGCAAGACCGTATTCTATAAAGTCCTCAAGGCTTGGCGAGAGCTTGACTACCTTGACGTATGCGGGAGAGTAGATACCCTGCAAGCAAGCGTCTATGCTGTTGGAGTCGGGAGTGTAACCCGCAAGACCGAAGCCTTCAAGGAAATTATACGGCTGTGACGCATTTATCGTATTCTCTCTGAGCGTCAGATCAATGTAAGAAAATCCGACCGTGGGGGAGAGATAGTCTTTACCCGACGCGCTGTGATCGCGGTTCTCGATAGTGAAATTCTCAACGTCGAAATAGGTGTTCATCGTCATAGGATAGGTGAGCTGAGGCGTTACGAAATCCTCAACGGCGACGAGCATCGTGTCTCCGATGTCAGCCGCAAGCACGTAAACCGCGTCCCTCTTTTCCTCGTTGCCGTCAGCGTCGATATTGACGTACTGAACGTAATATCCGCCGCCCGTCACCATAAGGTCGCCTATTATGACCTTGTGCTTATTACCTCTGACGTCCGTAAGAACGTAGTGGGCGGGCTCGTATTCGTAAGTCTCGGTAACGTAACCGTCACCCGCGTCGTTTAAAACGAAATTGCCCTTTTCGTCCTTTATCTCTCTTTCCCTCGTTTCGGGAATAAGACCGTATTCGGAGAACTCTCCGTTTTTGTCCTTAATGGGGTCCTTTATCTTTCTGGTGGTAAGCGTATATCCCGCGCTTACGTAAAGAGAAGCGAACTTTTCCTGATCGTAAGCGTTAAGCTCCGCGCCCTTGATAACGAAGTCACCCGACGCATCGACCTTACCTTTTTCGTTGAGTCTCACGAAGGTGAAATCGCCCTCGGAGTTGTGAACGTCAAGCTGAAGTATGTCAGCCTTCTGAAGGTGCGGGAACATCAGCACGCGCTGATTGAAGCCCAGCTCCTCGTTGCCCTCGGTGTCGACCACAGCCTTTATCTCCCACTTTCCCGTCTCCTCGTCTACGTCAACGAGAGTTCCCGCGTGGGTGACGTAATAGCCGTACTGCTCCTCCGTGGGCATAACGGTTTTTCTGTCGGTGTCGTAAAGCGCGTAAACGTCGTCCTTTTCGCGGACGTAGTAGACCGTTCCGTCCGCGGGATCCTCAACGGGCTCGCCGTTTACGTAATCCAACACCAGCGCGAGCGTGACGGCAAGAGCTGCCACCAATACGGCGGCAACTATTATGCCTATTACGCGTCTTTTCGCAAGAGTTGATCTTTTTTTCATCATCTATGCTTTCTCCTGATAATTATGACAGCTCCTGTAACGGCAGCCACCAGCATTGGAACTACGGCAAGAACTACCGTATACTGCGTTGCCTCCGAGGTGGTAACGGTATCGATGGTGTCGTCAGCAAAGGGCTTGAACATAAGTCCTACGGGTACGGGCTCACGACCGATAGCGCGGAGCGCTGTCAGAAGGAAGTCGGTGTTTCCGTAAGAATTGGACTGAAGGAAGCCTGATTTTACAAACTCCGTAGAGCCGCAAGCGAGAACGTAGGACGCTTCGCTGATGGTGGAGTAGTTGTTCTCCTGTGTCGTTCTGTCCTCTACGGATACGGTCATAAGCTTGAGGGGCTCGGCCTCTGTCGCAACCTCAATGGGGTTGAGCGCGTCTCCCGCGTAAGCCTCTGCTGAGGGACTTGACACGAACACGTCGTAAATGCTTCTGTAAGTGCCGTCCTGAGAGTAAGAGCCGTAGTCAAACGCAACGTCGTCCGCTTCCGTGCTCGTTTCCTCGGGAGTATAGCGCGTGGGGGAGTAAACGTCGGAATAGGATATGGACATAACGTTTGAGAACGCTATGCTCTGCGGAACGGGACGGGATCTCATATCCTTGGTAAGTCCCGCGCCGACACCGCCGACGGCATATTCTCCGAAGAAGGTGTATCCGTCGCTCGTGAGGGATTGCGATTTATCCATTACCAGGTGGGAAACGTCGCCGCCGATATTCGAGCGGTCAAAGGAAATTCCCCACTCCTCAAGGTACTCCTCGAAGTTGTCAAGCTTCTTCGTGGATGGGTCCATAAATACCATAAGCGAGTTGGTAGCGTCAAGGAATTCATCAAGCTTGTCTATCTCGTCAATATCGGAAAGACCGTTTGAAACGAGGAAATCCTCCTTGGGGTCGATAACCACGAGAAGTCTGCACTTGTCGGGTATCTCCTGCTCTTCAAGGTCGATATATCCGACCTGATATCCAGCATCCCAAAGCGTATCCTCAAGAGCGGTGTCAACCATGCTCTCGCCGTGATTTATCGTAAAGAGTGCGATAGGGGATTCGGCTCTGGTAACCGCGAGTATCGAGGAAACGAACGCCTTCTCTCCGTTGTAAGCCCAAGGCTCTTCGTCACCCGTCTCGTTGAAGGTGTAGAAGGAGCGTATCTCTCTTACTCTGAACTCCGTGCCGAACTCAATAATTACGCTCGTGGTGTATATCTTGGAAAGGGAGTTAGTCTTAAATCTCGCTACCGCGGAAGGGTTGCGAATGATGTTGTAATTTATTACCTCGATGTAGTCGGGGTACTTCTCCTCAAGCTCAAGCGCGTTGTTGTAAACGTACTTCTGATTGACGTTTGACTGAACGGTGTCGGGGTCGTCACAGAAAATGAGGTTTATCATAAGATTTTCGTCTTTGTAGCCCTCGTCGTCGGGGGTAAGACCGTTTTCCTCATTGTACGCCTTGTTCTCGGCTCTTATCTCGTCAACACGCTCAAGAGGTGACTGAGAGCCAAATTCCTCGTCGCCCTTCTCGATTATAGCGAGCGCCTCGTCGGACATGGTGTAAAGAAGCTCGGGGGTGAGGTCTCCGTACCAAAGGAATTTTTGCGCAAGCGCGGAGAATATTACGTTTACTATTATTATTACCGCGATTATCAGCGCCGTGAGCAGCACCGACATTCCGCCATAGCGGAGCTTGCGGCTGGTTGAAGTTTTCATTTTCATTGATTTTTCCTACCTTTCTTTTGCATCAGCCCCAACGGCGCTTGTCGTAAACTCTCGCCGTGAGCAAGAGGAATACGCCCGTTATGGACAGGTAGTAAAGCATAGCCGAGAAGTCAAGCACTCCCGTGGTGAAATTACCGAAGCGGCTCATTACGCATACCCAATCTATAACCACGCGTACCGCGTACACGTCGATATAAGAGTTAACTACGTTAAGCACGAGCATTACCGCGATTATCGCAATAGTAATAACTGCTGCCGCAAGCTGATTTTCCGTCAGCGAGGACACGAAAAGTCCGATAGCGATAAACGCCGCGCCGAGAAGAATAAGACCGATAACGCAGGTGATTATCTCAGCCGTAACGGGACCTACGTGAAGCTCCGAGTAGGAAGCCTCGGCTCTCTCCGCTCTTGCGTAAGAGTAGAGGGGGAAGAAGTTTATGCAGGATACGAGCACCGTTCCCGTAAAGAGGGTAAACGCCGCGAGGAATTTACCGAGCACCATCTGCCATATTGACACGGGGGCGGTGAGCAGAAGCTGCTCCGTGCGCAGCTTCTTTTCCTCTGCGAACAGCTTCATCGTCAGAAGCGGGATAAGTATTATAAACGCGAAGATAAGCATAGTGAAATATCCCGACGTATCGTAGGACTGCTCGTGCCACGTGGTAAGACCGCAGATAACTGCCGCCGCCGCGAGGAACACTCCTACGTAAACGTAGCCTATCGCGTTGATGAAATAAGAGCGAAGCTCCTTTTTGTATATCGCAAACATTTTTATATTCCGAATTTTCCGCCAAGGTGACTTGGGGGAAAACGCTCCTTTCTTTAAATCCTTTTTCGCCTTACTTGTTGTCCTCGTCGTCAAACAACGCCGAATAGCGTCCGCCCTGCGACTTGCCCGCGTTCTCCATAAGAGATTTCGCGACCTCGGATTCAACGCTCTGTCTTGCGTTCTTTGCCTTTGCGCCGCGCCGCTCGTATCTGTTCTTGGGGGCGCTCTGGTCAACTATCGCGATAAATACGTCCTCAAGGCTCATTCCCATCGCTTCCATACCGATAAGCGGCCATTTTTTCTCGGCGAGGGTGTAGAACAGACTCTTTCTTATGTCTATTCCGACCTCACTCTCGATAAGATACGTGTACGCGTCTCCGTCACGCTGCGGCTGGACCTCGGCAAAGATTATACCGGGCTTTGAGCGAAGCGTTGCGAGAACGTCCTTTTGCGGTCCGCATATCTTTACGGTGAAGCGGCGGTTGTTTTCAACTGCGCGCGTTATGTTTTCCGTCTTTTCGTCGGCTACTATTTTACCCTTGTTTATAATAACTATTCTGTCGCACACAGCCTGAACCTCTTGCAGTATGTGTGTGGAAAGAATTACCGTGTGGTCGCGACCGAGGTTACGGAGCAGATTTCTGACCTCGATTATCTGCTTGGGGTCAAGACCGACCGTCGGCTCGTCGAAGATTATGACCTCGGGGCTGCCGATAAGCGCCTGCGCGATACCTACTCTCTGACGGTATCCCTTGGAGAGGTTTTTGATAACTCTCTTGTAAACGTCCTTTATCTTGACGACCTCGCATATTTCCTCGAGGTGCTTGTTTCTGTTGAGCTTACAGCCCTTGAGGTTGTAGTTGAAGATGAGGTATTCCTCGACCGTCATATCGAGATAGAGCGGGGGCTGCTCGGGCAGATAGCCGATGTGCTTTTTAGCCTCAAGCGGATTGTCAAGCACGTCAATACCCGCGATAGACACGCTTCCCGACGTTGAAGAAAGATAGCCCGTGAGAATATTCATAGTGGTACTCTTTCCCGCGCCGTTCGGTCCGAGAAAACCGACTATTTCTCCCTTTCCAATCTCAAAGCTGATGTCGTCAACCGCGCAGTTCGTGCCGTAGTTTTTCACCAGATGTTCAATCTTTATCATAAAATAAGAAATTCCTTTCTTGCTTTTTTCAAAATTATACATCATAAATTATAACATACATTTATAAACATTTCGTGAACACACACCTATTTTAAACAAAAATTTGGTGTTTTTTTTATGATTTTTTTGTGGGGGACGCAGGGATGCGGGGACGCGTCCACCTTTTTTTCGAAAAAGGTGGAGCCAAAAAACTCGTGGGCGGGAAAGATAAAGGATTACGGAGGAAGGCTGTGTCAATCCCATTCCCCACGCAAATCTATCTTCAATTATTTTTTGGGGTGGCGGCACCCAAAAAATTGCGCGAGCAATTCTTTGAAGGACACTACAAACGAACGCTTTCGTTTTCATATACAAACGTGTCTTCGATGTGTTCGTACAAACCTCAGCCACCCATTTCCCAAAAAGTTTTTTGGCGCTACCTTTTTTTCAAAAAAGGTAGCAAAAACCGCATCCCCGCATCCCCGCGCCCCCGCTAAACTCCATTTCATAACAATGTTTTTTCACAAATAATAAAATAAATCCGTCGCGTCTTGACAGACAGGACAAAATTTGATAAAATATAACGGATAATTTTAGATGGAGACGAAAAATGAGTGAAAATAAAAAAGGGCGTCTGAACGTCGGCGCGAGATCGTTCGCTACGGCTATCGCGGTAATATTCGTACTGATGGCGGCAACTTACGTTCTGACCTTAACCATACCCGCAGGGGAATACGCGCGTATCGAGGACGCGAACGGAAATCTGATCATCGACACCGAGGGTGGATTTTCCTACGTTGATGGTGGGATACCGTTTTGGAAATGGCTTCTCTCACCCATACTCGTGCTTGGCGCGACAGGGAACGGCGCGCTTATTGCCGTAATCGCCTTTTTGCTTGTCATAGGCGGTATCTTCAACAGTCTTGACGGCTGTGGGCTTATACGCTATATGCTTAACAAAATGACGTACCGCTTCGGAAGAATGCGTTACCGTCTTATGGCGATCATAGTGCTGTTTTTTATGGCGCTCGGCTCAATGATAGGCTCGTTTGAGGAGTGCGTACCGCTCGTGCCGATAGTGGTGGCGTTGTCAATAAGCCTTGGTTGGGATGCGCTTACGGGCATCGGAATGAGCCTTTTGGCGGCGGGCTGCGGATTTGCGGCGGGAGTGTGCAATCCCTTTACCGTAGGCGTTGCTCAGGAGCTTGCGGGGCTTCCTATGTTTTCGGGAATATCCCTGAGAATACTTTCCTTCATACTTATATATTCTCTTCTCATGGCATTTCTCTGCCTTTACGCAAGAAAAACGGAAAAGCCCATTGACACGGTACGGACTGCAGGCGGCTTTGAGCGAAACGCAAAAATGGAGCGCGCAACGCTTT
>JAZOON010000093.1:0-1782 GCA_045655045.1 Eubacteriales bacterium
AAAGAAATCGTCCATCATATATTTGGGCGCGTTAGCGGCATCGAGCTTAAGCCCGTGTCCCCACTTCGACAGCTGATATGAAGGATAGGTCGGCTGATGTTCCTTAAGAACTACGCGAAGACTGTCTTCCTTGAAGCCGTAAAGATACTGCTCGTTTATGAGCTGAAGAAGTCCGAGCTGAAGCGCATCTCTGTCCTTATTTATAAAGGTGACCTTGAGCTCGTTCGGATCCTCTGTGGTATCGGTATTACCTCCGGTAGTATCGCCACCGCCCGTCGTATCTCCACCCGTTGTATCTCCGCCTGTCGTATCTCCGCCTGTGCTCGAAGTCGGAGGATTTATATCGGTTTTTCCGCCGCCTTTTCTGTCGGCGAAAAGTCCTGTTCCCGTAACCGACATTATGAATATCACGACAAACGCGATAAGCACTGCCGTCATGCCGAGCACAAGTGCAGTGCGCAGCCAATTTGGCTGATTCGGTTTTTTATAGTTTCTTATTGGGGCGGAGCCGAAGCCGTTACCGTTGTTCATATTAATTCCCTTTCAGGTGATTATTTGTAGTTGGAGATGCTCTCGGAGATCTTAAGAAGCTCCTGAACCTCTTTCGTTCTCATATCGCAGAATTCCTTCATCTCTGCCTGTCTCTCGGGAGAGTAGTTCTTAAGCGCCTCAGGAGCAGACATGCCGGGAGTAAAGGTACTCTTATAGAGCTTATCAATAACGATAGCTTCCTGAATATCGGTTGCTACCATCTCGCCGTCGCGCTCGCATACGAACACGTTTTCCTTGCCCTCAAGGAGGAAGTCAACTGCCGCAACACCCATCTTTGCCGCAAGAACGCGGTCACGGAGCGTAGGCGATCCGCCACGGACGATATGTGCAAGGCGAGCGAACTTGGTCTCAACGCCGGTCTCGGACTGAATGCGCTTAGCAAGTCCCTCTGCGTAGTTATCAACGCCCTCTGCTACGATGACGATGAAGTTACGCTTGCCTGCCTCGCGTGCGACCTTGATCTTCTCAATTACGTTTGCTTCATTATAATTTGCGTCCTCAAGAACGACAAGTGCAGTTGCGCCGAGCGCGATAGAGGTCTCGAGCGCGATATAGCCCGCGTTTCTTCCCATGACCTCAACGACGTTACATCTTGCGTGAGACTCACAGGTGTCACGGAGACGGTCAACTGCCTCGATTACGGTGTTCATAGCCGTATCGTAGCCGATAGAGTTATCGGTGCAGGTGATGTCGTTATCGATCGTTCCGGGAATGCCGATACAGGGGATACCGTGCTTGCAAAGGTCGGACGCGCCTCTGAAGGTGCCGTCCCCGCCGATGGTAACGATACCGTCGATGCCGAACTCGTGGCAGGTATCAACTGCCTTCTGAATGTACTCTTCCTGCTTGAACTCAACGCAACGTGCCGAGTAAAGAACGGTACCGCCGATATTAATGATGTTCGCTACGTCGTGGGGAGCAAACTTCTTGATGCTTCCCTTTCCTTCGATAAGTCCCTTGTAGCCCTCGTAGATTCCGTAGACCTCAAGACCCTTATTAAGAGCGTATCTCGTTACGGCTCTGACTGCCGCGTTCATTCCGGGAGCGTCGCCTCCGGAGGTCAGGATTCCTATTTTCTTAAACTGCTTTGCCATTGTTATTCTCCTTTATGCCTTCGGGCAAATAATATTATTTCCAAATCATAGATATAATAATACATTTTCTGTAAAAAATCAATATAAAATGTGTAAATAATACCTTCCAAAAGTAAAACTCCGCGGCAAACGAAAG
>JAZOON010000094.1:0-6324 GCA_045655045.1 Eubacteriales bacterium
ATACCCGCAACGAGCGTGTCAATGGGACAGCCACCCTCGGGCGCGGTACGCGCGTTTATATTGTCTATCTCGGCGGCAAGCTCGTGCAGGTGGGTAGAGAACAGCGTACGGCAGCCGACTCTTGAAAGTCCCGCAAGCACCTCTGCCGCGATGTACGACGCCTCAAACGAGCCCGTTGACGATAAGGATTCGTCAAGAAGCACGAGGCTGTCACCGCTCACGCAGTCGAATATATCGCGCAGACGCGCGCACTCCTCGCCAAGACGTCCTTTGTCGATAGTGTCGTCAGCACCCGTAGGGAAGTGGGTGAAAATTCCGTCGGACACGCTGATAACGGCGCTGTCCGCGGGAACGAACATTCCAAGCTGCATAAGGGCAACCGACAGACCTATTGCGCAGGTGATAACGGATTTACCGCCGCGGTTAGGTCCTGTGAGGACGTATATCATAGCGTTGTCTCTGTCTATCTCGATATCGTTCGTAACTATATCGTAGTCAACCTTCAGGGCAACGCAAGGATTGTAAAGTCCAACCGCATCGAATACCCGACTTCCGTCCGCAGGGATTTGCGGCTTGCAAAGGGAAAGACCTTTTGCGCGAAGCTCACGCAGAAGAGCCGTACCCTTTACGAGAAATTCTATTTCGGGCATAAGGTTCAAAAGAAAATCGGTGTTTTCAAGAACGTAAGCCTGAACTATCTTTTTCCAAGAGCGCAATGACTGCTTATAAACGTCGTTTATTGCGGAATTGAAGGCAAGCGCGAGCGCAGTTTTTTGATTTTCCGACTGCTTTTTGCTGAACGGAACGAGGTTTGCGATACAAGTGTATTCGTCGTCCTTGAAGTTAAGGCGCAAGATCTTATCCAGAACGTCACCCGAACGGAACGGCTCGGGGTTTATCGACAGAACTCCCGCGCTTGACGGGCGGAGCTGCGCGTCAAGATTTACGCCGATAGTCACGCTCCTTATATCTCTTACTCTGTTCGTAAGCTCGTTAAGCTTGATATTCAGCTCCTTATAATAGTCGCTCTCCGCAAGCTCGGCAATACGGAACGCAAGTGTCCTGAGAGCCTCGCTTTTTAGGCTGTCTTTAATGGGGGACAGACCCGTGTTGAGCGTGGAAATACTCGCTATATAAAGCTCTATTTCCGTAATACTTTCAAGATAAGACTCCGTCTCACCCGTGTCCGCCTCGAGACGGCGAAGCTCCATAATGTCGGTAAGAATGGGAATAAGCTTATTAAGCGTTACCGATATTTCAGGGAACGCCAGCATATCCTCAAACACGTCCATTCTGTGCTGAATTACGCGTCTGTCAGACGTAAAGTATTCGTCAAGATTACTGTTTTTCAGATTGAATACTTCAAGAAGCCCCAGCTCGTCAAGCACGAACATATCGATGTTCGGTCGCGCCTCACCGCTGTAATGCGCCGTCTGGGTGCTTTCGTCGGGGTATATCAAGCTGAATTTTGAAAGCTCGTTAGTCATTTTAGTTTCCTCTCATATCACTTCAAAAGAAGGAGCGCCGCGACGACTGCCGCTATCTGAGCTACTATGATAAGAGGAATACCGATCATAAATTTGGGGTGCTTGGTCTTATGTCTTATAAGCTGCATAGTCGCGAACATAGCGATAGAGCCGCCGAGGGCGGAAAGCAAGAGAAGTGTTGACTCTCTGGTGCGGTGCTTGGTTGCGTGCTTTGAAGCGAATTTGTCGTATATGCAAACGATGATCGAAATAACGGATATCGCGACAAGGTATCCTATGAGAATTTTAAGCATGGTGTAACTCCTTTTTTAGTTTTTCTTTGCGGGAAAGCTGTCCTTAAGACCGACTATTCTGTTAAAGGCGTTCTCGTTCTTGGTGTCCTTGCAGAAATAACCGTTTCTTACGAACTGGAATTTGTCTCCCGCCTTTGCGTCGGCAAGGCAAGGCTCTACCTTTGCCGTCGTTACCGTAGTGAGTGACTCGGGGTTGAGGTAGTCGTTGTAGGTCTTATCCTCGGGGATAGCGTTTACGTTTTCGATAGTGAAAAGCCTGTTGTAAAGCATAAGCGTGGTGTCAACGGCGTGCGGCGCGGAAAGCCAGTGGATAGTACCCTTTATCTTTCTGCCGTCCAAGGGATTGCCGTTACCCGTTTCAAGGTCGGCTGTTGCGTGTATCTCAACTACGTTTCCGTCGGCGTCCTTAACTATCTCGCCGCACTTTATGATATACGCGCCCATAAGTCTGACCTCGCCATCGGGCTTAAGTCTGAAGAATTTTGGAGGCGGAACCTCTGCAAAATCCGATTCGTCAATGAAAATTTCCTTGGTGAAGGGAAGAGGACGCGTACCTGCTTCGGGATTTTGAGGATTGTTGGGAAGGTTGAAGTATTCCGTTTTGTCCTCGGGATAGTTGTCGATAACGACCTTTATAGGCTTCTCAATAGCTATTCTTCGGGGAGCTGTTGCGTTAAGCTCCTCGCGTATACAATGCTCGAGCATCTCGATGTCAACGAGGCTGTTTGCCTTGGAAATACCCGCGCTTCTTACGAAATTGAATATTGACGAGGGCGTATAACCGCGTCTGCGAAGCGCGCATATTGTGGGAAGTCTGGGATCGTCCCAGCCGTCAACCATACCATTCTCAACGAGATAGCGCAGATAACGCTTGGACATAACGGTATTGGTTACGTTAAGCCTTGCGAATTCTCTCTGCATAGGAGGCATTTCAAAGCCTATATTGTCAATTACCCACTCGTAAAGAGGACGGTGATTTTCAAACTCAAGCGAGCAAAGCGAATAGGTGATACCCTCGAGCGCGTCCTGAATGGGGTGAGCGTAGTCGTAAAGAGGATAGATACACCACTTGTCGCCCTGACGGTGGTGACTTGTATGAACTATACGGTATATAGCTGGGTCACGCATATTCATATTGGGAGACGCCATATCTATCTTTGCGCGAAGAGTGCGGCTTCCGTCGGGAAATTCTCCCGCTTTCATTCGTCTGAACAGATCGAGGTTTTCCTGGGGTGTTCTGTTGCGGTAAGGACTTTCCTTGCCCGCCTCGGTGAGAGTTCCTCTGTATTCCTTCATCTCTTCCGCGTTGAGGTCACAAACGTATGCCTTACCGTCCATTATCAGCTTTTCCGCGTATTCGTAGCACTTATCAAAATAATCCGAGCCGTAGAAAATACCGCCGTCGGGAATAGCTCCAAGCCAATGAAGGTCCTCGTAAATGGACTCAACGTACTCCACGTCCTCCTTTGCAGGGTTGGTGTCGTCGTATCGGAGATTGAATTTACCGCCGTATTTTTTTGCAGTCTCATAGTTTATGAGTATTGCCTTGGCAGAGCCTATATGCAGGTAGCCGTTGGGTTCGGGTGGAAAACGCGTGTGTACCTTCTTTTCGGGATGCTCCGAAAGGTCCGCGTCGATTATGTCGTGTATAAAATTATTTGCTATCTCTTCCATTTTCCTTTTTCCTTTACTTTAAAGCGTTTTAGCCATTTCGTTTATTCTCTTCGTTACCTTTTCCTTGCCGAGTATCTGCATTACGGAATACATATCGGGAGAATTTATCTTACCCGTCACCGCAAGTCGCAGGAACATACTTACGTCGGCAACGTTACCCTTGTAAGCGTCGGGATCTGCCTTGTACGCCTTCATATCGGGAGTATATCCGTTGTCGGCGGCAACAGCCTTTATCTTTTCAAACCAAGCGTTCATATCGTCGTTCTCGTCGTAGCTCTTCAGAAATCCGTCGAATACCGCCTTGATGTCCTCTTTCGGGAACTTGTCGGGATAAGGACACTCGACCTCGAAGTATTCGTCGAAGAAAAATCCCATATAAGGCTTTGCGTCGCGCCACGTAGCAAGGTCCTTTCTCGGCTTCTTGCCACCTCGACCAATCGCGAATATCGCGGTTGCCATTTCCTTGTTCGACGCGAGAAGCTCTCCGAACGGACGGTCAAATTCAAGCGCCCATTCCGTGACAGCAGCCGTTACCTTTTCGGTGTCCATACGGGAAATTACGTTCTTGGATACGTCGTTGAGCTTATCAAAATCAAACAGACAGCCCGAAACCGACATCTTCTTTACGTTAAACGGAAAATCCTTATACGACTTGTCGGGATTTTGCATTCTCCATTCCTCGTAGTTGGAGTTGAGAAGCGTCATTACGTATTCGCATACCGCCTCGGGGCAGTAGCCCATTCCCGTATAGTCGTCCATGTTAGCGCCCATATCGCGCTTGGACAGCTTCTTTTTGTTGCCGTTTTCGTCAAGACGCATTATCTGGGCAATATGCAGATATTTGGGCGTTCTGAAGCCGAGATATCTGAAAAGCTGAAGGTGCTTTGCAAGGCTTGGAAGCCATTCCTCACCTCTTACGACGTGCGTCGTTCCCATGAGGTGATCGTCAACGGCGTGGGCAAAGTGGTACGTGGGAATACCGTCGGATTTAAGAAGAACGAAATCCTCGTCGTTTTCGGGGATCTCCATATTTCCCTTAACAAGGTCGGTGAATTTTATCTTTTTGTCCACATCACCGTCCGCGAGTATGCGAAGAACGAACGGATTGCCGTTTTTCAGGTTTTCCTCAACCGCATCAAGCGTTATTTCTCTCGCCTTAAGCATCTCAGCTCTGCGGCTCTCCGCTTCGGCTTGCCAATCGGTATTTTTCAGCTCTTCCTTTTTGTTTACGGAAAGTATTTCCTCAAGCTCATCGGATGCGGTAAAGCAGGGATAAGCCTTGCCCTCGCGAACGAGCTGCTTTGCAAAGACGTGATATATCGGACCGCGAAGGCTTTGCTTGTAAGGACCGTACGCGCCCTTGTCGCTCACGTGACCGTTCTCGTCAAGCACCGCGCCCTCGTCGAAATCAATGCCGTATCTCGAAAGGGTTTTTATAAGTCCCTCTGCCGCTCCCGCCACCTCTCTGCGGCCATCGGTGTCCTCATTTCTCAGATAGAGAACGCCGCCGCTTTGGTGAGCAAGTCTTTCTGCCACGGTGGTGGGGAAGAGTCCGCCAAAATGAACGAAGCCCGTGGGGCTTGGCGCAAATCTCGTTACCTTAGCGCCCTCGGGGAGAGAGCGAGCGGGAAACCTCGCCTCAACGTCGGCGGGTGTTTGCGTTACGTTCGGAAAAAGTAATTCAGCAAGCTTTTGATAATCCATAATTTATGTTCCTTTCCTGTTGTCATAAGTAATATGCGGAGTTGTCGAGCGCGTATCCGAGAGCGGCGTGCGCGCCGTGACCGGGGTATACCGTCAGCGTGGGCGAGAGTCCGCGAAGCATCTCAAGGGAAGAGCGCATCTCTTCCATACTACCGCTCCACAGATCCGTTCTTCCGATGGAGTCGGCAAACAGTGTGTCTCCCGTAACGATAAATTCATCAGCTAAAAAGCAAACGCTGCCGCCCGTGTGCCCGGGGGTGTGAAGCACCGTCAAGGCTTCGTCGCCGAGACGGATAACGTCGCCGTCCTCCAAAAGATGCTCAGCGGGCGCGTATCGGCTTTCCTTACCGTAAAAATCGTAGTACGCGTTCTTTCTTCCGTCGGTAAGCATCACGGCGTCGTTTTTGTGAACGTACGCACCGACCTTCGTTGCCCGTCTTAGTGTGTCAAGGGAAATAGTATGGTCGAAGTGACCGTGAGTAAGCAGAATTCCCTCAAGCACCGCGCCGCGCTCCGCAACGGCGTTGGTTATTTTATCCACCGATACCGCGGGATCGACGGCTAAAGCGTGATTGCCCGAGAATATTAAGTAGGTGTTTGCACCGAAGGAATAGGGACAAACAGTGGTTATCTCCATAACACGCACCTCTGCAAATACAAAATTACATAATATTATACCACACAACGCTAAAAATGTCTATAGTTATAATAATTTTTTGTAACAATTTTTTTTGACTTGAAATATCGGGAGCGGTGTGGTATAATCTATAAAAACGGAGGTGACGCTTTGAAAAGGGAAAATATTTGGCAAAGCATTGTGTGCGACGGGATATTTGAGATGATGCGACTGCTTCACTGTGAGAAAAAATATCTTGACGGAACGGCATCGGATTTTGAATGCTTCAGGGAATTTATCTCACTCTGCTCTTATGCAAAAGGGAACGGCGCGGTTGCGGACGCGGCGGATAAAATAGGCGAGCTTTTCGGAGTATCCGTAAGCGAGGAACACCTCTGCGCACTCTGCGCCAAGGAGGCTTGGCGTGCCTTTGAGGAGGGTATGGCTCTGCCGATAAATACTGATGAAAATTTATATAAAAATCAAACAGCCTGTGATTTGAACTTGTGTGATGAAAAAGAATATATACTGTCTGGAAGGTCAAGCTCCT
>JAZOON010000095.1:0-7999 GCA_045655045.1 Eubacteriales bacterium
TGTTTTCTGTTTTTGTTTTTTTCGGGACACGCCCCAATTATGGGATTTCCCATTACTTCGATTATTCCGCCGCCAAGCGCGGCTATCACCGTGGCAACGACGAGCCCCGCGTAGGGCGGCATTATTTTGGGGAGAAAGGCAAGCCCCATAAGCCCCGCTGCTGAACAAAGCTGACCGATAACGACGGTTACGCGTTTATTGAACAGAGAGGGAAACACGGATGCCGTGAAGTCCATTGAAAGCTGAGTAAGAAAGCTTATGGCTATCAGCAGACTTATTTTACTCAATGATATATCGTACGTTTTTTCAAACGTGATGAACAAAAGGGGAGAAAAGTTTATTACTATCGCCTGTGTCAGAAATCCACCAAAGCACGTGGCGACGGTGTGCTTTGCGTTAAGCTTCATTTTGTCACCTCGCCGTCAAGAAGAAGGTCAACGAGGACGATAGCCGTGACTGCCTCGATAACGGGAACTGCTCGGACAGCAACGCAAGGGTCGTGTCTGCCCTTGATATTCAGCTTGACGTTTTTCATACTGACCGTATCAACGCTGTCCTGCTCCTTGAATATCGATGGAGTCGGCTTCATAGCCACTCTGAACACGAGCGGCATACCGTTCGTCATTCCGCCGAGAACTCCGCCGCAGTTGTTGGTTTTTGTCTTTACCGTCCTTCCGTCCGTAAAGAACGCATCGTTGTTCTGAGAGCCCGTAAGATGAGCGCAATCGAAGCCGTTGCCGAACTCAATACCTTTTACCGCAGGTACGCCGAAAATGGCGGTGGAAATTCTGTTTTCCACGCCGTCGAACATATGCTCTCCAAGTCCCGCGGGAAGTCCCGTTGCGGCACACTCGATTATTCCGCCCACGGAGTCACCCTCGTTTGCGGCTTCTGTAATTGCTTTTTTCATAATCTCTCCCGCGTCGGTGTCGAGCACGGGGAAGTCGGGACGGCTCAACAGTGTCAGGAGTTGCTCCTCACTTACGCTTGCCGTGTCAAATCTTTCGTCGTAAACGCCGCCTACAGAATAAAGATGAGCAGCAACGGAAATTCCTCTCGAGCGCAGATATTGCAGACAAATACCGCCAACTATACACAGCGGCGCGGTAAGTCTGCCAGAAAAGTGACCGCCGCCGCGAAGGTCTACGCTCTCTCCGTATTTCATTCTCGCCGCAAAATCGGCGTGCGAGGGGCGGGGAATAAATGACAGAGAATCGTAATCCACCGAGCGTTGGTTGGTGTTTTTTATAACGGCGCGAAGGACCTCACCCGTCAGCATATCCTCGCCGTCAATCCCAGATAGAAAAACGGGAACGTCAGGCTCTCGCCTTTTTGTTGAAAAGTCGTTCTGACCCGGCGCGCGTCTGTGCATAAACGAGCAAAGCTCGTCTCTGTCGAAGCGAAATCCCGCGGGAAGTCCCTTTGCGACAACTCCTATCTCGTCGTCGTGCGAGCCGCCAAAGACGGTTATATTTAAATTTTTTCCGTAGCTTGTAGACATAATTTATCCTTTGATCAATTTATTTTAACGTTCAGTTGACTACCGATATCATTCCAAAAGTCGGGATACGATTTTGCCACGCATTCCGCGCCCGTTACCGTTACCGGGGATGCGCACACGACGGAAGCAACCGCGGCACTCATAGCAATTCTGTGGTCGTTTGCCCCGTTAGCCGTGCCGCCGACAAGCATTTTTTTACCCTTGATGATAAGTCCGTTCTCAGTTTCTTTAACGTTCGCACCGAGCGAACAAAGCATATTTTTAACCGTTGCAAGTCGGTCGCTTTCCTTGAGGCGAAGCCTTGCCGCGCCTTTTATTACCGTAACGCCCTCGGCGACCGAGGCTACCGTAGCGAGTACGGGAACGAGGTCGGGGATATTCGACGCGTTTATCTCGATACCGCAAAGCGAGCGACCGCCGCATACGGTTATACTGCCGTCACACTCGCAAATATCCGCGCCGAAACGGCGGAGAACGTCAACGACAGCCTTGTCTCCCTGATGCGAATTAAGATCAAGTCCCGTGACTGTGACACGCCCTTTTCCTATCGCGCCCATACAAAGAGGGAACGCGGCGCCCGACCAATCACCCTCGACGTCAAGCTCTCCCGAGGGGGCGCAAATTTTTGCCTTTTTTGAAACGGAATAACCGTACTCCGTCTTTTGCGGCTCAGCTCCGAATTTTCTCAGTGCCTTGACCGTCATATCAATATACGGCTCGGATTCCACCTTGCCCTCTATCGTCAGCTTGCCGCCCTCGCCCGAGAGGGTGAGCGCAAAAAGCAGACCGCTTATAAATTGCGAGGAAACGTCGCCGCGTATTTTGTACTCGTTTCCCGTAAGACTTCCGCGGCAGACGAGCGGATTTGAGCCTTGGGGAGATAACTGCGCTCCGTGCGCGATAAGCTCCTCATAAAGAGGGGAGAGAGGACGCTCGGGTAGTCTGCCCTCAAGCACGAACGAAGCCTCGATTCCGAGCGCGGGAATTATCGGAAGCAGAAAACGAAGTGTGGAGCCGCTTTCGCCGCACCTCAATGTAACGCTCTGCGGCAGCTCCTTTATGGGAGAAACCTTGAAAAAAGGTCGCTCGTAGACTATATTTGCGCCGAGCGCGCAAAGACATTCGACGGTCGCTTCTATGTCCTTGTTAGTGCCGTCACAGCGTATTTTCGTGTCGCTGTTTGCGAATGCGGCGCAGATGAGAGCTCTGTGTGCCGCCGATTTTGAGGGTATCGCTCTTATTATGCCGCTTGGAACGGAAGGTAAGAGAGTTACGTTCATATCGTCAAAGTCCTTTTCTTATAAAATCGGTAAGCTGTGAAACGTTAAGCTTCATAAGCCTCGTGTCTCCGATAGCGTGGGGAACTACGAGCGTGATAAAGTCACCCTTTCTCTTTTTGTCAGACAGCGCGACGGCGGCAAGCTCCTCTGCCGTGTAGCAGCAGCTTGTCGGAAGTCCCTCTTTTTCAAGCGCGCTTATAAGAAGATCAAGATCCGACGGGGGGCAAAGTCCCATAGCGACGGAGGCGCGTGTGACGACGACCATTCCGATAGCTACCGCACTGCCGTGCGATACGTTAAGCCCCGAGCAGACCTCTATTGCGTGACCTACCGTGTGTCCAAGGTTCAGAAGCGCCCTTTTGCCGCTTTCAAATTCGTCCTCTTCGACTACCGTTCTTTTATTTATAACGCAAGTCTCTATGACCTCTTCTATTTGCTCCTTAATACCGCGCGAGAGCCTTTCAAAAAATGCTCTGTCGTTTATAACACCGTATTTTATGACCTCAGCGCAGCCGTCGGCAAAGATAGAGGAGGGAAGCGTGTCAAGCGTTTCGCAGTCGCAAATAACGAGCGACGGCTGATGAAACGCGCCAACGAGATTTTTTCCCGCCACAAGGTCAACGCCCGTCTTTCCGCCAACCGAAGAATCGACGGCGGACAAAAGAGTCGTAGGTATCTGTATAAATTTTATACCGCGCAGATATATAGCGGCGGCAAAGCCGCAGGTGTCTCCGACGACACCGCCGCCGAGCGCTACCAGACAGTCAGAGCGGGTAATATTATTCTCTGCGAGAAATTCCACAAGCCTTACGAGGGTATCGGTATTTTTTGATCGTTCTCCGTGAGGAAAGACGAAGCTGACGGTGTCAAAGCCCGCCCCTCTCAGGGAACGCTCCGTCCTTTCAAGATACAGCTCCGCCACGGTATCGTCCGAGACGATACAAAGCTTGCAAGGTCTTATCACGCTTGCGCAAAGCTCTCCGCATCGGTCGAGTAATCCGTTTCCTATAATAACGTCATAAGAAGCTGATGCATTGATTTTTACAGTTTTCATTTAACCGTCCACCTTTTCCTTAGCTATGCGTCCGTCACGGAGAAGGGAGATAAGCTCTTCCTTATCCCCGTTTGCGATAGCGTTTCTGTATTCAGCAAGTGATTTTACAATTTGGTCTATCTCGAAAAGCAATGGCTCTTTGTTTTCTAAAAACAGCTCCGACCACATATATTCGTTAAGCCACGCAACGCGCGTCATATCCTTGTAGCTGCCAGCCGAAAAGCCCTTGTGCTTTTGCGCGGTCGGACTCTTTACGTAGGCGTTTGACACGACGTGCGCGAGCTGTGAGGTAAACGCGATCATAGCGTCGTGCTCCTCTGCGGTGGTTACTGTAATTCTGCCGAACATCGCGGGAGCAAGCAGCTGCTTTATCTTATCGAGAAAATAGATGTCATCGTACGTTGGGGGGACAAGGACCATAGGCGCGTTCTTGAAAAGCGTTTCCTTTGAGTATTTTATTCCCGAATACTGCGTTCCCGCCATAGGGTGTCCGCCTACGAAGGTGAAGCCGTAACGCTCGGCAAGTGCAAAGCCAACGTCGCATATCTCCTTTTTAGTGCCGCACAGATCTATCACCACTGTTTTTTTGTCAATAATCGGCGCTATTTCCTCAAGGTACTTTACGGCAACCTGAGGATAGAGGGCTATAAATATAAGCTCGCAATCAGGTATAGTTGTGTTGTCAAGCGTACCGCTTGTTATACCCGCAAGAGAAGCGTATCCGAGAGCGGCGTCGTTTTTGTCGTAGCCGAGGACCGTGTGTCCTGCCGCCGAGTACGCCTTAGCCATTGAGCCGCCTATAAGTCCAAGACCGCAAATTCCGACCGTCATATCAGCTCTCCCCAAGTGCGCAAAGCATACGCTTTACCGCCGCCGTTACGTCCGCGAAAGCATCGGGAGTAAGGGATTGAGGACCGTCGCACAGCGCGTGAGCGGGATCGTTGTGTACCTCTATCATAAGACCGTGCGCGCCCGCAGCAGCCGCCGCAAGAGACATAGGCTTTACGAGCTTTGCCACACCCGTCGCGTGAGAGGGATCGATTACTACGGGAAGATGCGTAAGCTCCTTCAGCATAGGGACTGCGGAGATATCAAGCGTGTTTCTCGTATACGTCTCAAAGGTGCGTATACCGCGCTCACAGAGGATAACGTTTTCGTTTCCGCCCGCCATTATGTATTCAGCGGACATAAGAAGCTCCTTGAGAGTATTTGCAAGACCTCGCTTGAGAAGTATCGGCTTGTTTGTTCTGCCAAGCTCCTTTAAAAGCTCAAAGTTCTGCATATTTCTCGCGCCTACCTGAATAACGTCAACGTCCTCAAAGAGGGGAAGGTGGTTTGCGTTCATTATCTCTGTAACCACGGGAAGCCCCGTTTCCGCCTTCGCCTTGAGCAGAAGCTCAATTCCGTCAGCCTTAAGACCTTGGAAATCATACGGAGAGGTTCTGGGCTTGAATGCGCCGCCGCGAAGCATTGTAGCTCCCGCCGCCTTTACGGCTTTGGCTATTTCCATTACCTGTTCCTCGCTCTCAATAGAGCAAGGACCTGCCATTATAGTGAAATCCTTACCACCGACCGAGGTGTTTCCCACCTTTATTACGCTGTCGTCGGGGTGGAATTTTCTGTTTGCGCTCTTGAACGGCTCGCTTATTCTCTTTACCGTCTCAACCATTTCAAGACCGCGAAGAAGGTCTTCGTCTATTCTCGTTGTATCACCTATAAGACCTATCACGGTATGAGTGTTTCCCTTGGAAATATGAACGTCAAGTCCCTGAGCTCTCAGCCAGGAAGAAAGATTTTCAATTTGTTTTTCCGTTGCACCCTGCTTTAAAACCGCTATCATTTCAGTTTCTCCTTAAAACAATTCAGAAAAAAATTAAAGCCCACGGGTGTTTACCGTGCGCTTCATTTATGGTTATATGAAAATCATAAAATAAAAATTCGCATCAAAAAGCACCCTTATTTTTAACTCACTCTAAAGAAGTAAAAATAACGGTAGCTAAACTTGCTTGCGAAAACGTTATTCATGACCTTTTCTCCCATAATCATTAATATAAGGACATTTTATCACTACGTTTCCCATTTGTCAAGGGCTTTTCAGAAAAAAATTCAATTTTTACAAAAAAGTGCGGCTACTTGTAAAAAAGCAACCGCATTTTTTTATTTGTTGAAGGTCGTATTCCAATCTTCCATAAATCTTCTGATACCGATATCGGTAAGCGGATGCTTTATCATCTGCAAAATAACCTTGTAGGGAACGGTTGCTACGTGAGAGCCGCACTTTGCCGCGTCGGTCACGTCCTGAGGACCTCTTATAGAAGCCGCGATTATCTCCGTGCTGATACCGTGTATATCGAAAATCGTGGCTATATCCTTTACTATCTCCATACCGTTATCGGATATGTCGTCAAGTCTGCCTATGAAGGGGCTTACATAGGTAGCGCCTGCCTTTGCCGCGAGAAGCGCCTGAGCGGGGCTGAATATAAGCGTTACGTTGGTTTTGATACCGATAGCCGAAAGTCTTTTGACCGCTTTTAGTCCTTCCTCGGTTATCGGTATTTTGATAACGATATTTTCGTGGATTCCTGCGAGCACTTTGGCTTCCTCTACCATACCCTCGGCATCGGGAGCAACGACCTCAGCGCTTATAGGACCGTCAACTATAGTGGTTATCTCCTTGATAACTTCCTCAAAAACTCTGCCTTCCTTGGCTATAAGCGAAGGATTGGTGGTTACTCCGCAGATAACTCCGAGGTCATTTGCGGCTTTAATTTCATCAATGTTTGCTGTGTCAATAAACAGTTTCATTTTTATCTCCTCTCTATTGTTCTAAGCTTGAACTTTTGCGTGTGATATATATTATAAACTTATTTTATGCTTTTGTCAACGTTTTTTTTCAAAAATACGGAATTTTTTACAAGTGCAGAATAATTCAACAAAAGCCATATTTTTTATATTGAATATTGCCATTTTGTTTGATATAATAAAATTATAATGGAGGTTGAAACATATGAAAATAAGAAATTTCATGCTTAAAGGTCTTTTATTTGTAATGAGCGCACTGATACTTTTTACGGGTTGCTCGCGCGGAGATACGGTAGAAACCACGGATACGTCGGTAATAGTAGAGTCCATTGCGGAAACTACCAAATCCGTCTCTCCGTCCGAGACTGCTGACAGGGACTACATAAAGTTTAAAAATCCTTGGAAGACGGGGATAGAGGCACAGACTCCCGACGGCAAGAAGATAACGCTTAGAACTGTTGAAATAGATATTGCGGGAGACGGCACGCCGATAGAGATATTCCAGATAACCGACGTCCATTTTAACGCTTGTTATAATGACGAGCATTCGACTGTAAAGGCGTCTTTCCAAGAATGGGGAGATATTGCCGACAACGCCGATATTATTGCGAACTTCAAGAGATGCGTCAATTACGCGGCGAATGCAGACAGAATAGTCATTACGGGCGATATAATGAATTTCTACTCTTTGGCAAATTGTGACCTTGTCGAGAAGTACGTATTCAATGCCAAGGCAAATATAAACTCCGCGATGAAGGCAAAATTTATTGCCGTTTGCGGTAATCACGACGCAACGCTTCCCGTCGCAAACAGCAATAAGGAAATACACAAGTCAAATCAGGGAAAGGTTGAAGCGCTTTACAAGAAGTACGGTCAGGAGCTTAAATACTACAGAGAAGTTATTGACGAAAGAGTTATGCTTATACAGATGGATAACGCTATGACCAACGACATAGCGTCCGCGCATTTTACCGATGCGCAGGCGGCGTTGCTTGAGACGGATATCCAGATCGCGCGCGCTAAGGGCTACACGGTGCTTTTGTTCTATCATATTCCACTTCCGTCCAACAATCCCGAGGATATTATGCAGAACTATGACGGCGGAATGTATAAGTACTCAGACGCCGACAAGAAGGTTTATAAAAAGATAACAAATAACGCCGACGTTATAAAGGGCTGCTTTGCGGGACACACGCACGTTGATAGCTACAGCGAGATTGTGGCAAAGACGTCCGACGGAAAAAAGGCTTTCGTGCCTCAGTACGTGCTTAAAGCTCTTTATCTTGAAAACGGAGCTATGACTAAGATAACACTTAAATAAGAAAAGGGGCTGTCTCAAATTGCAAATTTGAGAGAGCCCCT
>JAZOON010000096.1:0-18787 GCA_045655045.1 Eubacteriales bacterium
GGGATGCGAAGCTACCGTTTATGCGGTCCGTATATATCTTTATGAGATTTACGTCCATATAAAGGTCGTAAGCAAGTATGGTATCGTCCAGCTTATTCTTATCAATTCCAAAGCCCGAAAAGCTGTCCGTCATATCGGTACAGTTTCTCATAAACTCAAAGGTAAGTCTTGAAAATTCCTCGGAATTTGGCGTACCTCTCATATCTCCCGTGAGAAGCATAGCGGTGTCCTTATTCTCGTACATAAAGTCGAGAAGCATTCTCGCTTGATCCTCGCGGACGGCAGAGGTATTGCCGAGCTGCGTGTTTATTATCATTACCTTTTTGCCCGAAGCGTGGGTAAGCTCAACGTATGTGTAGACGTAGTTCGCGTCCGCCTTATCGAGCTTTGATACCACGTCGGGAGTCTTTGACAGCCATTTGGTGCCGTTTTTGCTCTCGGTGAATTTTTCCTTTGCGTAGAGTATCGCCGCGGCGTTACCTTCGCCGTTCACGTCACCGCCGATACCAACGTAGGTATAGTAATCACCCAGCGCGTCGGTAAGCCTTTTCTTCCAATCGGGTGAGCATTCCTGAAGGCTGACCGTATCGGGAAGCGCGTCTACGATCGTTTCCACGACCTTTTCCGCTCTGTCCTTCGTAACTCCGTCGGAGTCGAGGTTAAACGTCATTGCCGAAAGAGTACCGTCGGCTCTTGACGGGCTTTTCAGTCCGCCCTCAAAGTCAAGAGCGAGGGCATCGGCGCTTTGAGAGGTGCCGAAATATCCGACAAGCCAATCAACGGCGGTTGCGTTGCCCAGAGGCGTTCCTCCACAAAGGACGAGCTTGCCGTCCGATACGGCTACGTATCCGCGTCCGTCCGTGGCGGCGGAAACGTCGGTATCTCTTGCCGTCCTGCCCACGAGTATCTCCTTGTCCGTCGCCTCCGTCTTATCGTCGCAGACGGGAAGAACGGAGCCGCAGGCGTTACCTATCGCCTTCATAAGCTTATTTGCAAGACCCTTTTCAAGGTTCTTGCCCTTGGGGTAAACTATTTTGTATTCCGATATATCAGCGCCGTCCACCGTCATAGTGCCGAAGCTGTATTTGCCGAGCGTTATTTTATCCATATCTGTGTTGAAGAACACGGTGGAGTCATTTTTAAACGCTCTTACGTAGCTTGCGAACTCCATAGCGGTTTGCGCAGCCTGATAGAGGTCGTGCGCGCCGATAACGATTTTTTTGTTTATTACCTTATAGCCTCTGTCCTTGTACTCAAGCTCGGACATGAACTGCGCCGATTCCTCTCGGTTGGTCTCGCCTATAAGTATCTCGTATTCGCTGACCGAAAGCTCTCCCGTGGACGGCTCTACGTAAGAATCGTCCCTCGCCTTTATAGCTACGCCGAATTTCATGGAAAACGCAGACGCTACTGTGCTTGCCGCGCTTTCAACGTCCGATGTAGCCTTCTCGGAGAAGATTATGGTGTAGTTTGCCAGCTCGTCTACGCCTATTTCGTAGAACGGCGGCGGGGTTTCTTCCACGGGGGCGTCCGGGGAGGTATCCTCCGCGGGCTCCTCGTCCTTTTTACAGGATATGAGCATTGAGATCAGCATCGCGAGAATGAGAAGAACGCTTATAATTCTTTTTTTCATCGCGTAGCTCTCCTTTCAAAAGGGGGTCAGTTGCTGTACGCCTTGTGCATATCGCTGAGGAATTTCGTCATCTTGTTTGCCTCGGGATCGGGGTTGGTCATATCGCTCGTACCATTGGTGATAACGGTGGTTACAGTGTAGCTTTCAACGACCTTGGGCTGCTTACTTCTCCAAGCAGTTTGTGAAATGTTGAGCGCGTAGTCTATATCAAAGGTCTTATTGCCGAAGATTATTTCAAGCATTGCGTAGTCGTCCGCGGTGCGGCAGAGCTTAGCGTAGGTCATGTTCTCATAGAAGGCTTCAAGAACCGTCTGAACCGCGCTGTTGCTGGAGTACTTTGAGAAGTAAGCGTATCCCTCAACTATCTTTGACACCATATCAAGTCGGTCGTTCATACCGTATCTCGGTATGAAAAGAGGGCAGTGCGCCTCACTGGAGCACCATGAGAAATATCCGCCGTCCTGATTTTCCTCCCACATGGGAACGGGAAGGATACCGAAGGTGTCCTCCATATCTCTGTAGCTTATAAAGTCGGAAAGCGTGCTGGTGCGGAACAGAGTCTGTCCGTTAGCGAACATTATCTTTGCATCCGCAAAATAAACGCCCTGAGAGTTTGCGAGCTTGTGTTGGCCGCCCGAGATGCTTATATTGTCCGCGGTAAGGACCTCTTCATTTTTGAAGATGTTTTCAACCGCGTAGGTAAGAATATTATCCAATATCTCTATTTTCGACTGGTCGGAATAAGCTGTGGTCCAGGTTCCGTTGTTTGTCTCAAGTATCTTGTTACCCGATCCGAGATACAAAACGTAGGGGAATACGCCCTCGGTGATGATAGACCACTGGCTGTTCTTCGTCATATCAGCGGCGTTGCCGTTGTAGTCGGATCTGCCCTTTGCCATCTCCATCATCGTGGCAATAGTCCACTTGTTGTCTCTTACAAGCTCGTAGGGAGAGCCGTAGGAGTCCTCGTAGCCGTAATCCTTATAAAGGGTTCTGTTGATTCCGACGACTTGTGTTCTCATCTCGTCCTGTACGGTGAAGTCACCCTCTATACAGAACAGCTTACCCTCGATGTTGTACTCCTCCTGAATACGCTGATCGTAGTAGGAAGCATCGAGCTTGAGGTTATCGAGCGTGTTGAGGTCGGTGAAAAGTCCGAGCGGTATACCTTTGTTCATAGCGTTTCCTGCTATAGAATAGCACATATCGGCTCTGTAAAGCTGTGCCTGGCTCGCCGTTCCAAGCTTTTCGGGAAGCTCGTACTTGCCCAAAGCCTCTATCTTGAACTTTACGTTGTAGAAGCTTTCGATAAGGGCGTTTCTGTTTGCAAGCGCAATGTTTACCGCGTCGGATTTGAGTCCGTCGTCCTCGACGGGGGCAAAGTATCTTACGTTATCCTGCGTTATGTCGTGGAGTATTACGATCTCAACACCGCCGAAATCCTGCTGTGTGGGGAGATTTTTGACCTGCTCGGATTCCTCGTCTCCCTCTGGAACGGTAACGACCGCATCACCGAGCTCTTCGATCTCTTCATCCTTTTTACAAGCGAAGAGACAGGGGACAAGCATCAGAAGCGTAAGCAACGCTGCCGTCAAACGAATAAGATTTTTTTTCATTTTTCTTTCCTCCTGAAATCATTTATAATCATGGGCTATGCGCCTCATTGATTTTGTTGGAAAATATGGAGCATATCATTGCCGTCCCAATTTTCTATTCTGATAGGGAAGCTCTCGGTGTCTCTCTTGAAGCTTCCGTCGCCGTTTACGCTGATACCGACGGTGCAGTTGCCGTGGAAATATACGTTGTCAAGACCGCCCTCGGTGTTCTTTATTACGTCGTCGTATACGCCCTTGCTTAACGCGTTAACCCTCTGAGCAGCCTCTTCTCTTTGGGTGTAGAGGGAGATAGAGGGCTTGACCTTTGCGTAAAGCTTATCCAAGGGATTAAGACCGTGGTGAGCTACCTGCAATATGTCGGATTTGAGCGCTGCGTCAGAATAGTTCGTAATCAGTGCGTCCTGCGCAACCAGAACTATGTCGCCCGTGAGAAGCAGTGTCTTTTGGTCAAAGGTTATTCTCACGACCGTTGAGGAGTTGTTCTGGTCTACCTTGGGAGTACCGCCCCACATCAGAGGAACGGGATCGAGAATTATATCTCCCGTTTCAGCACTTATGCTGTCCTCGTAGGTGTAAAGGAAGTCAAATTTAACGTCGGCGAGCTGTATGCTCTCACCCGTGTGCGGACGGTAGTATTTTACGTCCTCATACCACACCTTCAGATACTCGTTGAAGAATTTGACCATAGCCTCTTCTCTGTAGTTGAAGTTGTAGCTCATACGCTCAAGCTCGTATCCCTCGTGGTAATTCATGAGAAATCTCGCAAAGCCCGAGTAATGGTCGCCGTGAGCGTGCGTTATGTGCCAGTCGGCTATCCTTACCTTTTCGCCGTCTGCCGCTCCCGTTATTTCGCGCAAAAAGCTGTTAAGCTCGGCAGATACGTTTTCGGTCATCTGGTAATAAGTGCCGCCGTCGATTATTATTACCGAATTATCAGCCAGCTTTATTACGAAGAACTGACCGCAGTTCGAGGTCTTTTGGTTTTTACTTATGTCAGATCCGTCTTCCGAGAAGGTAAGTCCGTATTGGTATACCACGGTGGTGTCCGTAGCCGTCTTGGCGTAGCTGTAGGAAAATTCCTCGGCGCTTACTGCCTCGCCCTTGTCGCATATGAAGCGTATCTCTCCCGCGTTTACGCTGTGGTAAACGTACATACGATCGTCTCCCTTGGTCACCCAATAGGAGCTTATCGCCTCGTCGGCTGTTGCGGTCTTGACCTGCTTTACGGTGTAGCCCTCTGCCTTGACCTTATCGAGATACGCGCCAAGCTCCGCCTCGTTCGTACCGTTCGCAAGAATCATCTTGTAGTTGTCCGACTTGGGTGATTTAATAGTATCGAAGCCGTAATTTGTGGTATATGCGCCTTGCGCTAAGATACCGCCCTCGAATGCGGGGAATTTAAGTGACCAGCGGTCACGGGTGTACCCGTCGTAGGTGTAGATTATATCTATATTTTCGGGTAATGTAGCCGATTTTCTGTCCTTTGAGTATTCTATCTGTTTCATAAAAGCCTCTAACGCATCAGGTAGCATCCATTCCTGAGTAGCGCAAATTACTATGTTCCCGTCAACCGTCTTTACGGAGTACATATCTCCCGTCAGCGTGCCTTGCAGCTGCTCTGACTGTGGACGGTTGGTTTTTCCGAGAAGTATCTCCCTCATTCCGTCCGTGGCTGTGATAGCTTTGTCCGTACCGCAGAAATTTTTTGTGTCTACGTGGTTCTTGAACGTGGACTCAAAGGTTTTAGCCGCGTTTACCACGTCTGACGAAGCTCCGTCGGAATATACCAGAGTGTATTTCATCTGCTTATCCGCATAAACGTAATTTGCCGCGTCGGCTGGGGTAGTGTCCGTAGCAGCGTCGGTTTCGACAGTCTCTTTTTCGGTATCCTTGCAGGATGCCAGCGCGGGTGTCAGCAAAAGCGATAGAAAAAGCGCAAGAGAAAGTAATTTAATTTTCGACATCGTTCTTATCTCCTTCTATTATATTTATATTATATATTTTTACCCCTTTGAAGCAAGATACCGTCAGGGCAGCTTCACAATAGCGCATATCGGATAGTGGTCGGAGCAATAAACTCCGTTTTCAATATCGGTCACCGCATAGCTTTGAATGCACTCAAGGTCGGTATAGATATAATCTATTTTAGTTGAGCATTTTCCATATTCGTGATAGGTTGTTTTAATAACCGCGGTAGCGTCCTGCCAGTTGAGTTTTTCCAAGCGTGCGGAGAAGTCGGTTATCAATTCGGTGTTTGGTTTCAGATTAAAATCCCCCATCAACGCACCGCTTACTCCGTGTCTCGCAATATAATCATATATTTGCGAAAGCTCCTTTGCTCTCGCCGTTGTACCTACGTGGTCAAGGTGTGTATTTATGACAGTTACGGTTCTTGACGCCTCCTTATGCTTAAGAGTCAGGCTATGTAAAAGTCTTGGAAAGGCGCTTTGATCCAACCCGCAATATCGGCTTCCCGACACCTCGGGTGTATCGGACAGCCAAAGAGTGTCCATTTTTACAAGCTCCATAATGTCGGTCTTAAATGCTACCGAGCAGCCCTCTCCGCGATAGTTCTCATCTCTGCCGCCACCGACGAGAACGTACTCAGTTCCAAGGACGCCTCGCATCCATCTGCGCTCTTCACTGGTTATTTCCTGAAAGCCTATAATATCAGGATTTTCTCTTTTTATCATTTTTTTTATAACGGAATGACGCTTGCTGATGCCGTTTATACCGTCGCCCTCGCCGCCGTTTCGTATATTAAAACTCATAATTTTGATATATTCTTTTTCCATTACATTACCTCTTAGTAAATATAACCTCACGATTATATTATAATCTCTTTCAGTCTGTTTTTCAATCCCGTCAACTAACTAAATTTATCGGGTTTTCGTTGGTTTTGTTGACTATTCTTGTAAAATATGTTATAATAACGGAGATAATTGATTTTAAGTTTAGAGAAACAAACCAAATCACTTAAAAAATAGCAAAGGAGCGCACTATGTCTGATAAGCAAGTATACTGGCGGCACCGTTCCGGCAACAGATTATCTGATTTTTATTTTGATGATCCGACGCGACTTCTCTCCCACAAGGACACATTTTATGAGGATTTTTATATAGGTAACAGCACGCCGTCTCCTATGCTTTTGCGCACGGTAGGACTTCGCTACTGCGACCCCGAGTATCATTTTAAGCATTTAGTCTTTAACGGAAGATATGCTATGCTTTTTGTATTTGACGGTGAGGGCTACGTAGACGGTACTCCGATGACACGGGGAGACATAGCCTATTTCAGTCGACACAGGCTTGCGAATTTTTCAACCAATCCGCAAAAGCTGTGCGTGTACGGGTGGGTCACCTTTATTGACGGAAACAGCGATGATATAATCGGTAAAATGGGGCTTTCAAACAAAAACCGCATATACTCCACTCAAAATATAGATGAAATAGAAAAAGTTTTCAGGGATATGCTTTATGTAAAGCACGGAAACGCTGATACCGAGATATATATGGATAGCTGTCTTTTACATTTGCTTTCTCTTTCCAAATATGAAAAAACGCCGAGCAGATACGAGGAGAACGTTTCGGAAAACAAGTATCTGGGCGCAGCACTTCAATATATAACCTTTAATTTTAAGAAGACCGACTTTCGCATTGCGGATATATCCAAGGCAATAGGTATAAGCGAAAATTACCTACGAACCATATTCCGAGAGGAAATGGGTATTTCCATACGTGATTATGTCATAAGGGAACGTATAAATATTGCCGTAACACTGCTGAAGACCTCAAACTACAATATCAATGAGATAGCGCAATTTTGCGGATATAACGATTATAAGCAATTTTCCGAGCAGTTTAAAAAAATAATGGGTGTTTCGCCGTCAAAATACGGAACAAAATAATATCTCTCAAGCATCAATAAAGAATCAAATAAAAATTCGGCAGTTTAGAACTGCCGAAAATGGGTCGCAGTTTGGCGAAGCCAAACACGTTCGATATATCCTCCTGCCCCTGCCAAAAATCCTGCACGAAAGTGCGGGATTTTTATTTTCTCCCACTATTAAATCGAAGCAACAAAATAGCGCTTATGACCCATATGTTGTATTGAAATTTATTGTTTCTGCAAATTTACACCCTTTCAAGTTGTCTTATGTTTATTACAATGTTTTCATATTTTTCCTACAGAGAAATATTTAGGTGTTTCGTCAATGAAAAATCGATTTTATTTACTGTGACGTTTTTTTGACAGACAGCTTTAATACGGTTTTGATTTTATCAGACGGTGTCGTGTGAGCGGAATTAAAGACAAATTTATGGAAGCTTCCTATGATCAATGTCAAAATAGTGCTATGAATAATCACAATACTATCGTTTACAAATTTATAATGTGTGTGATATAATTTTTATGTGAGGATAATAGGGGGGTAGTGGTATGAAAAATATGATTTATTCTTCTCCCACAGCAGATTTCATAAAAATAGAATCAGAAAGCATTATGTTTATGAGTGTTGATAACGATGCTTTTTGGGACGAGCTATGGACGAACAATTGATTTAAATGGAGATAGCGTATGAAAAGACGAAAAAGATTAACATCAGTTACGGTGTTATTGCTGATAATAGCTATGCTCATAGGAGTGCTTGCTATTTTCTCCGGCGCGCTATCGATTAATGGGATCGAGGTCGAGGGCGCTCAAATAAGAACGCAGGGCGTTCAGGGCTTGCGCTTTGTCGCAAAGATCGACAGAACAAAATACAATCTTACAATGGGAGAGAATGCAAACTTTGGTATTCTGCTTATTCCGCAAAGCTCCGTCTGCTCTGACTCCGATGTTGATAAACACACGGATAAAGTAATGACTGTTCCCGCGAAAAAGGTATTGACGGAAAAATCGCTTGAGGAAATGGGCTTGACCTACGATGACTCGTGCGTATATTTTTCAGCCGTGCTTATCGGGATTCCCGAGGAGTTCTATGGCGTGGATATTATTGCGAGGGCGTACGTTGAGGACGGAGAAAATAACGTTTATTCCGAGCAGCTTAAGAGGTCCGTCAAATTTGTTGCAGAGGAAATAAGCAAGGATAGTAACGCATTGGAAGAGGAAAAAAACTGTGCCGCTCGGGTACTTGCGGCGTATAAAACGGTAGGTAACGATATGTTGATAAATGCTGAGGCTAACGGGAATCTTTTTAATGGCGAGAATTTTGAGAGCGGTGCGTTGCAAAATACCTATTACCGCTTAATGGTAGATAAGAAGCTCAACGTCGCTTATCTTGGCGGCTCGGTAACGAGCGGAGTAGGACTTAGCGCAGCAGACCTGAACACGAAATCGTGGAGAGGTCTGACGACGTCTTGGTTAAGGAATACATTCCCATTCGCAACTGTTACGGAAACCACGGCGAGCATAGGCGGTACGGGCTCTGTTTTCGGAGCTTATCGCGCTATGGACGATTTGAAGCTTACTGACAATGAAAAGAAGCCTGATCTTTTATTCGTTGAGTTTGCGATCAATGATAAATATGACAGTCACGCAAGCGCGGAGGAGTACGCACCCGAGGTGAGATCGTATATGGAATCGATCGTCCGTACCGTTCGCGAATACTCCCCGTATTGCGATATTATATTCTGCCTTGTTACGGACAAGGATATGCTTGCAACCGAATATCCCACGCTCAAGGCTCATAAAGCCGTTGCGAGTGCATACGGTATTCCAACGATAAGCCTTGGTGCAAGACTCGTAGAGGAAGAGGGCTTGACAAGAGACAACTGGAACTCCTCGGGATTTTTTGATTCGTGGAAGCAGGCTGACGGAAGCATGTATTACGATATAGTGCATCCGTCCGAAAAGGGATATGCGAAATACGGATCCTACGTTATAGAGTATCTGAGAGGAGAATTGGTTGACAAGACCTTGAATCCTCACGTTCGTATCAAGAAAGAGCTTCCGAACGTCACTTACGGCGCTATAAGTGATCCCGCACGGTATTTCTTTAACGATGCTGACGGAAAGACGTACGGATTTAAGCTTACCGAGGACACGGGACTGTCCTCAAAGGGATACCTGACGGCAGCTGCGAGCGGCGCGAAGGTCACGTTTACCTTTACGGGTACGGGATTACAGCTTTGGACGTATGCAAAAAAGCAGGCATCGACAATAAGGGTTACTATCGACGGTGTGTCGCAGGACTATACTATTCAACGCGGTAGCCCGAGCCACAAGGCTTACCGTGTGGCAGAGGACCTTGATTACGGTACGCATACGGTTACGATAGAGACGGTATCCGTTCCCGACGGATATGATTTGGAGCTTCGAGCCTTGATGGTCGAGGGAGATCCCGACTTCGGCGGAGTAACCTTCCAAGACGTGAATTAACGGTCAGAATATGAAAAAATAAATCTTCGACTTATTGACAGGGGGTAGTGTTTTGAAAAAGAAAGAGTATTTATCACCCACGGCAGACGTTATTAAAATTGAAACGGAAAGCATTATGTTTTTAAGCGTTGACAACGATGTTTTCTGGAACGAGCTGTGGACGGGAAATTGATTTGAAAGGAGATAGCCAATGAAAAGACAGAAAAACTTTAGGTCGGTCGCGGTATGCTTGCTGATAATAGCTATGCTCATAGGAGTACTTGCCGTTTTCTCAGGCGCGGTAGCCGGCAGTGGAATTGAGGTTGAGGGCGCACAGATAAGAACAGAGGGTGTTCAGGGCTTGCGCTTCGTTGCAAGAGTTGAACGAGCAAAATTCGATCTTGTGACGGGTGCGGACGCTAACTTCGGTATCCTGCTCATTCCTCAAAGCATGATAGGTAAGGATGAGAATATCACCGTTGATACTCACACGGTCAAGGACGTAAAGGCTAAGAACCTTATGACGCAGACCGAGGAGTATTATGAGTTTACCGCGGTGCTTCTTAATATTCCCGCGGAGTTTTACGGCACGGAGCTGGTGGCGAGAGCTTACGTCAGAGAGGGAGACGCTTACACGTACTCCGATCAGCTTACCCGTTCGGTAAAATACGTTGCGGAAGAGATACTGAGCGATAAGGACGCGACCGAGACGGATATTGCTGCCGCAAACGCGGTGATGAAATCCTACGGCGAGGTGGGTAACGATATAGTCGTTAACGTTGACGACATATGGAACGGACCGAGCGTGCTTACGGCTTACCCTGAGTATCCCACGCAGATAGCAAGAGACTATATGTATAGCGTAAGCGTTTCGCAGAGAGCGAACACGGAGCAGCTGACCGTGTACAATCACACCGAGGCTTTCTACTATCGAGATCGCTTCGAGGGCGGCGACGTTAACAGACGCTTCTGTGAATTTGCGTTCAGCGGCGATGCGGTCACGGTTGACGTTAAGGTGAATACCGATTTTGACACTTATGCGGTAGTACCTACGTCCAAGGGCTTTGAGTCCACTTGCGCGGACGGGGTTATATCCATAACTATGGATGAGCCCGAGCAGATCGTGGTAATTCTTGACGACGACGTAAATACTGCGCTTGCGATATTTGCTGACGAGCCCGAGGTCGATCCGCTTACGCCCGAAAGAGCAGATATATATGTCAGCGGCTGGAATAACGTAAATATAAATGGAGACTGCGCAACTTACGAAAACGGAATACTTACCGTTAAAAATGAGTACGTAGACCTTTACATCGAGCCGGGCGCTGTGCTTCTCGCGAGAATTATTACCGTTAATCACAGAATAGACGAAGACAAGGACGGAACACCGGACGAGGGAAAGGCACACTATTTCAAAATATCCGGCAGAGGCGCTATCGTTGATCCTTATTCGGGACTTTACGGTAATTTTGATGAAAATTACGATTACTCGGCAAGCGGCTCACCCACGAGCCTTGTAAGAATGTACGGTCAGAGTAGCAGTATTAAGGACGTCAAGCTGCTCGATTCAAGAGGATTTAATCTGAATATCGACGGCGAAATGAGTAAGGTAACCAACGTAAAGATACTTTCCACCATTATGACGAGTGACGGTATTACGACGTCTGCTCCGTCGTGGGGTGAGGGTATAGTCAAGGATTGCTTCGTATACTGCGGAGATAACGCTCTCGTTACGCAGTCTTACGGTGCAGCAGGCTTCTTGTTTGAAAACATAACTATTGGTACGACCTGCTCTGCGATCTATCCGCAGTACCAATGCCACGAATCCGTGTTTAAAGATATTTACGTATTCAGAGCGGATGAAGGACTTGTAAGCCTCAAGCACGGCGATGACCTAAAGAACGTAACTATTAATAATCTTGACGCGCTTGACTGCGTAAGAACTCCTTGGCTGTTCCACGCACAGGAACAGGGAAGCGGTCAGAAGACGATTACCATGAACAAGGTTCTTATGAGATTTACTACGGGAGAAGCTGACGTAGACGCTACCGTTGGAACGAGTACAAACTCAAAGACGTTGTTCCATGCTCCTTTGCTTGGCGGCGGAAGCAACTTTACTCTCAATATGACTGATCTGTACGTCGGAGGAACTCTTATCACAAAAGACAGTCAGGTCAAGACCTCAAATCTGAGTGCTACCAAAAACTATTATTCTTCCGGAAACACCCCTGCTATCCTCAAGGGCGATAGCAGGACGGCAAATTACGTTTACGACCGAAAGGTGATAATCGGAAGCAGAGAGGTATTCCTCAAGTCAAGCCCGCTCCTTATGGACGGAAAATGGTATTTGCCTTACGACGAGATAGCTCCTCTGTTTGCAATAGCTCCCACGGGCGCTGAGACAGTAAGTGTTAACGGAATTACACTCGTATCCGTTGACGAGCTGAAGGAGAGTGGCGCGATAACGGGCGGCGCGTATGAAAATAACGCTATACGCCTGAGTGCCGCGTATAATTCGAGCGTCAACCTTTTCGTTGACAATACCGCAGGCTTCAAATCGGAATACGACAGACTGTATTACAAGGATAAGACGCCTTACGTCAAAGCGGAAAACGTAGGCGGCACGTGGGAATACACGGCAAGATCCGCAAGCAGCGACGGCGGACTTATGCGTATGATACTCGACGTATACAAGCAATACGGCGCGGGTACGTACAAGGTTACGTTTGACGTCAAGTCTTCCGCGTCGTCTGTAAGGGTAGGTGTTGGCGTAAATCACACCGAGGAGTTAAAATCGTCAACTGTATCTACTTCAAGCTCGTTTGCGGCGAAGACGTTTGAATTTACTCTGAACAACGATCCCGACAGTGTAAATCAGATGGCGTTGTGGTTCAAGGTTTCAAGCGGAAATACCGTAACCCTGAGAAACGTTCAAATAATGAAGACCAACTAAATAACAAAAAACGACCGCCACGGGGAACCGTGGCGGTCAATTTTATTATATATCAAAGCTTTGGAGTTTTGTTGGGGGGGAAACCGGGGCCTTCAATTTTATTATATCTCAAAGCTTTGGAGTTTCGTTGGGCGAAAAACCGATAATTTTTTTATAGTTTTTGGCGAAATACGAGCCGCTTCTGTAGCCGCAAATAGTCGCGATATCGCTTATTTTGTTATCCGTGTGCGCCAGAAGATGCTTTGCGGTGTAGCAGCGAATGATGTTGAGGTGATCGAGAATGCTAAGCCCCGTCGCGGATTTTACGCAACGGCACATATACGAGGTTGTTATACCAAGCTCGGCGGAAATCTCGTCGATAGAGAAATCCTCTGCGAGGTGCTGGCGGAGATAGTTTATGACCTTTGTCGTGATAAGAAATTCCGATGAGCGTTTTTTCTCGGTATTTTCCACGTGGCTTATCTCAAAACGTTCAAAAAGCTCAAGGAGAAAATGCTGAATGGCAAGAATTTTGAACTGCGATTTATATTTTTTATCTGAGGTATATTCATCGATTATGCGCAAAAACAAAGCAGAAAGAGCGTCGTCGCGAATGTGCGACTGAAATTGGATATCGTCGAGATTAAGACCGAGAAGCTCAAGCAGGTGATCGGAGGGAATAAGGCAGTGATGCGACCACCCCGTACCCGTCAGCGTGTGCACACGCTCTCTGTTTATAATAACTATATCACCTTCGACGGCTTCGATACAGTCGTTTTCTATATATACTGTTTCCGTACCCGAAACGATATAAAGTATCTCAAATTCGTGATGCCAATTTGAGATATAATCGTGACCGTCAAACGAGTAATTCATATACAGTCTACCCGCGATTTCTCTTGCACGAGCGGAATTTTCATAATTAACGGTGCTCATATTCTCACCCCCTCATAATAGTTTATCATAGTGGAAATTAAAAGTCAAGACAGTTTCGTGAAAAATAGCAGTCGCTTAGTGGAAATGATTGATATAAAAGGAAAAAAATTTACTGTCTTGAACAACATGTCAAAATTGTTGCATAGTTTTCCAAATATGTGTGCTTTACAAGACGGGGGTATATATGATAAAATAAGAGTACAAAACAATAGCGAAAAGGAGGATTTTAACGCTATGAAAAAAATGAGTTCAATTTTATTGGCAATCGTTATGGTTGTGGGACTGATAGTACCCATGGCTGTTACCGCGAGTGCGGATACTCCCGCCGTTTGGGACGGAACCGCCAATATCAAGTGGTATCTTGACGGAAACGTTGCTGACACGGGCGTTTATGAGATAAAGACGGCAGAGGATCTCGCTGGTCTTGCGTGTCTCGTAAATGCAAGTGTTGAAGCAAGCACCTGTGTTAACGGTGTTTATTACAACCCCACGACAGGTGCGGTTCTCGGCTACCGCGCGGGAAGCGATTTCTCGAAGTATAAGGGCGAGACCTACGTGGCTTACACTCCCACCGATGGAGACGGAAGCGAGGTTATGCTCGGTAGCAACTTCGTTGGCAAGAAGGTAAAGCTTTGCGCGGATATCGTTCTTAACGAAGGAAATGCTGCGGATTGGGAACAAACGGCTCCCGAGAACAACTGGATGCCTATCGGATTTTGTAACAATGCTGCCGCATGGGAAGAATGCCCTTCTTTTAACGGAACGTTTGACGGACAGGGACACACGATAAGCGGTATGTATACGAACACGACTGCAACTCCCAATGATCAGGACTGGGGTGCGGGATTGTTTGGCTTTGTTGCTCACAAGAACGCTACTAAGATAGCAAATCTTACGCTTGATAAATTCTATTCAACGGGTACAATTAAGGTGGGTGCTCTTGCCTCTATCTCATATGGACAGAGCTTGGTATTTGATAATTGTTACGTAAAGAACGGAACTGTTAACTCTATATCTGAGCAGCTCGGTGCGTTCGTTTCCCGTGTCAACACGGGTTCTGTTTCTCTTAAAAACTGCGGAGTGGAAAACGTTACCTTGAAGACTCCCGGCACAACGAAGATCGGCGCGTTCGTGGGTAACACCGTTTCTGCAACTCTTGACATAAAGAACTGCTATGCGGACGTAACCGTTGATACCGTTAATTACGCGGGACTCGCGCTTGGATATGCGAGCGGAAATACGACTGTCAAGCTTGAAAACGTATACGTTGTTGCTGACGGAACGGTAAGCACTGCGGACACGGGAGTTGCGGGTGTTGTATATGGCGGAACGAACGGCACTACTACCGTTACCGCGACGAATTACTACTATGTAAACGGCATAACCGTTGCGCAAGTGTCGGGCGACACCACTGAGGGCGCGACTGCCGTTACTCTTGCGGACATTACGGGCGACGCTGCAAAGACTACTCTCGTAGGCTTTGACTGGGATACGGTTTGGGTAACCAAGGCAGACGGAACCCCCGTTATCGAGCTTCGCGAGGCTGTAGACGGTGATGATGACGTTGATGAGGATGACGAAGACGAGGATGAGGACGAAGACGGCGCAGGTGCGGGCAACTCCGCGACCACCGAAAAGTCTGATAAGACCGAAACCGAGGCTCAGACAGAGGCAGAGACCGAAGAGAAGAAGGGCTGCGGAAGCAGCGTTGGCATTGCAAGCGTTGCAATGATAGCTCTTACCTCGGGAGCGGCTCTCGTTATCAAGAAGAAAAAAGACTGATAAGAGTCGGAAATATATAAGCTGACGCGGATATGGGAGGATAACATCCTCCCTGTATCCGCCGTAAAAGGACACGGCGGAACAACGAAATTTAAACGTACACAATAACGCGAGGCGTTATAAAAATAAAAATTTTAAAAGGAGATTTTAAATCCATGAGAAAAAGAATTTTAAGCCTTTTCCTCGTTGCGGTTATGCTTGTGTCGATGGTAGCGGCATATCCTATGACCGTAAGTGCGGAGGGAGATGCAGACCTCGTTATTAGCAGTTATGAAGATTTGAAAAAATTTGATGAGGCTGTTGACGGGGGAGAAACGTATTCCAATAAAAAAGTAGTTATTGCGGCTGATATAGAGCTTGACGAAAATTGGACGGGTATAGGCGCAGAGGATTATAAAAAGTTCTGCGGTGAATTTGACGGGCGGGGACACACTATTACATTGAATAGTTCCTCTAAATCTCACGGGGGATTGTTCCAACACCTCGGTAATGGAGCTAATATTCATGATATTAATTTAGACGGAAATATGTATGTTTCAGATGCTGCGGGTTCGAACTACATCGGCGCGTTGGCAACTTGGGCAGGCGGAAATGTTAGTATTAGGAATGTTGTTGTTAGCGTAGACATCACCGATGATTCGCAGACCGAAACAGGTTTAAAAGAATTTGTTGGCGGATTTCTTGCAGGAATAGATAGCACGTCCGGAAGTAAGGTTGTTATTGAAAACTGTTTGTATGACGGTGAGATGGTGTTTAACACAAGAAAGGCTTTTCAGGTAGGCGGATTTTTTGGTTGCTTCTATAACGGTAACGGTGCAAATGTTACGATTAAAAACTCTGTTTTTGCAGGAAAATTTGTTTTTAATAATACTCACAGCCAATATATTGACTGTGTGGGCGGTTTTGTCGGACGTGTACACAAGAACGGAGGCAGCGGTAGCGATATCACGGTAAACATAGAAGACAGTATCTCTATGGGTGAATATGAGGTCTCTTGTAGTGCTGATCTTGCAAATGGCGGCGCAAATATAGGACTTGGAGCTTTTGCTGGTTGGCAAGACAATGGTACGCTGAATATCCGAAACTCTTATTATTTGAAAACAGAACTTACAAGCGGTAATGATCTTGCAACAAACCACAATACGAAAGACTCGAACAGCACAGTAAATGTTGAAAAGAAAACCGCTGATGAATTGCTCGAGCTTGAAGAAGAAGATCTTTTTGAGACTATGGATTTTAGTTGCAAAGAAAAAGACGGAGAAATAAAGTTCTATCCTTGCCCTACCGGCCTTGCTCCTACTGACGGAACTTGGCTCAACGGGTTGACTTTTGGTTTTGTTATCAGCACTTATGCAGATATGAAGAGCTTTGCTAATTCCGTAAATAATGGTGGAAATACCTATGCAGGTCAGTGGGTAGTTTTAAATGCTGATATTACCATTGAAGATGGATGGGCAGGTATCGGTAAGTTTGATCTTAGTGCTGTTTTCTCGGGAGTATTTGATGGTCGGGGACACACTATTACTCTGAATGACGTTAAAGTAGCTCCCGATAATGGTGCTATCTTTAATATGATAGATGGAGCAACACTTCGCAATTTTAACGTTAATGGAAGAATATATCTTTGTGACGCAGAAGGATTCAGAGGAGGCGTTGTAGGAACGGCTCAGGGAAGGTGTCTTATTGAGAATATTCACAACAGCATTGATTTTGAGGCTACCGGTTATAACACTATGCCTGTATTGGGTGGATTCATAGGCTCTTTCCGTAAATTGGCAAGTAGTGATATAACGTTTGAGCAGTGTGTGTTTGACGGAATAATCAACGTTTCTAACTATACAACCAGAGTAGGAGGATTTGTTGGAAGTACTCACGCTGATTCTACGACCTACAAAAAGAACGTGACCTTTAATAGCTGTGTTTATGCGGGTACAATAAACCTCAACGATATTTATTCAAAACAAGTTGGCGGATTTGTAGGTCTTGTCTACCAAGCAGCCACCGCACAGCTTAACGATTGTTATTCAATCGGAAAAATCAATTTCAACACCCGAAACGGTTACTTTGACTATCCAACGAATGCGGTTGCCGTAGGTGAGTATGGCAGCGAAGGTTCTGTTACACTTAATAAATTCTATTATACTGTTTTCGGTAACGGAATGGAAAATGAAGGCACGGCTCTTGTCGTTGGAAGTGATGAGTTAATTGTTGCAAATAAAATGACCCAAAAGGCAATCGCAGAGCTTACCGCTGCTGATTTCTCCCCAAGCGCAGAGCTCTCCTTTAAGGAAAACGCGGTTGACCTTTATATGCCTTGCCCCACGGGACTTGTTCCCGAAAGCGGCTGGCTCGACGTGCTTACCATTGATTACGACGGCGCAAGAGTTCTCGGCGCGCAGATCCGTTGCACGGATGCTGCAGACCAGTATTCGGGTATCCGTTTCGTAACCGTATTTGAAAAGAGCGCGGTTGAGAACGCAGGCAGCGCTGACGCAAACTTCGGTATCGTTCTCATTTCCTTGGCTAAGTACAATGCTCTTGACGACAAGACCAGCGTTGCGGCTCTTGAAGCTACGGGCGTTAAGGTTGCGGCTACCAAGTGCGATGAGGACAGCGATACGTACACCGTTAAGGCTGTCGTTTACAACATTGACGCTGAAAACTATAGGGACGATATCGTAGCAGTTGCTTATATCGGTGATACCGTCATCGATACCGCAACGAGAAGCATTTTCACTGTTGCTGAGCTTTGCGCTGCTGACGCAACTGCAAGCGAAGCTGCAAGGGATTTCTCGCAGAAGGTTATAGCTAACGCTCCTGCGGCTAACTGATAAAGGAGGTATTTGAAATGAAAAACGCATATTTGACGCCTGAATTTCAGATTTTCTCTCTTTCCTCTCGCGACGTTATCGCGGCGTCGGACGAAAAGGTTCGCGATATAGGCGAAGGCGATCTCGGAGTAGACGCTACATCCATATACTAAAAAGGAAAGTCATATGAAGAAATTTTTAGCAATGTTTTTGTTGCTTTGCATGCTTCTTCCCACTCTCGTCGCCTGCTCGGGCGACGAGATGGTGGCGGAGGGCGGCGCAGAGCAGAGCCTTACCGAGGAAACAAATCCTCTGCCCGAGGCTGACCCCGCTTGGGTTGGCAAGGAATACAACATAATTTTCAGAAGTAACTACGATTACGAGTTCGTTTACCTTGAGGAAAACGCGGGCGCACTCATAAACGACGCGGTTTACCAGAGAAACCAGGCAGTTGAGAGCCGTTACGGCATAAAGCTGGTTTTCTCCCCCGCGGGAACGGCAAGCTTTGAAGCTGATTTCCTTGAGCCTATAAACAATACCGTTATGGCGGGTGACGATACCTATCAGCTCGCGGCAGGCTATACCTACAGACTTGCCCCCAACTCTACTAAGGGTAATTTCGTGGACTGGTACTCTATGCCTCACATAAACCTTGACGGCGAATGGTGGGACAGAGGTTTCGTTGACGCGGCTTCCTATAACAAACATAGCTACTTAATGA
>JAZOON010000097.1:0-4137 GCA_045655045.1 Eubacteriales bacterium
TACGCGGGCGGTATAAGCAGCGCGGCGCTTGACGGCGTTAAGGTTGCGCTTGCGCTTATGGCGAGATTTGACGTGTGCGAGAGTGGAGAAAAAAACTAAAAATGAGGTAACCCAATGAGGGAAATAAAAAGAGATAAGATATGGGAGCAAAGGTTTGACTTTGGTAAACAAAGCGAAAACGAATGTATAAAAGAGATAGCCGAGAGGCTCGGCGTATCGCCGTTGTTTGCCGTTTTGCTTTACAACAGAGGATATACCGATGCGGACAGTGCAAGAAGATTTTTGCGCTTCGAGGAAACGGATTTCCACGATCCGTATCTTATGGCAGATATGGATGTGGCGACGGACAGAATACTGCTCGCCGTCAAAAACAAAGAAAAGATATACGTATACGGAGATTACGACGTTGACGGTGTAACGTCCTCGTCAATGCTTTATCTGTATCTTACGGGACTCGGCGCTGACGTTGGAATCAAAATACCCAAAAGAGACGGAGAGGGTTACGGAGTTTCAAAAAGTGCCGTGGAGAGCATAGCCGCAAACGGAGTCAAGCTCATAATCACCGTTGATACGGGAATAACCGCGAACGACGAGGTGGAGTATGCAAAAGAGCTTGGGGTTGATTTCGTAATAACCGATCACCACGAATGTCACGGAGACATTCCGAGTGCGGTTGCGGTCGTCAATCCTCACAGACCTGACTGCGAATATCCCTTTAAGGAGCTTGCGGGCGTGGGAGTTATTTTTAAGACGATCTGCGCTTGTGAGATGAAGCTTTGCAGAGAGCGGGGAGAAAGCGTTATTGAAGGTATAAAGCGTATAAGTCGGGAGTTTTCCGATCTGGTAGCGGTGGGTACTATTGCCGACGTTATGCCGCTTGTGGATGAAAACAGACTGATAGTAAGTCTGGGACTTTCCAAGCTTGAGAACGGAGAGGGACGGCTCGGGCTTCAGGCGTTGCTTGACGCGTCATACAAAAACGGAAAGGCTGACGAAGGCAAAAAGAAAAAGGTCACGTCAGGGATCGTCGGCTTCGGTATCGCACCGAGAATAAACGCGGCGGGAAGAATGAGTGACGCGCTTATAGCGGTGAAGCTATTGCTTACTACGGACGCGGAGCGTGCAAAGGAGTACGCCGAGGAGCTTTGCGAGATAAACAGACAAAGACAGGTAGAGGAAAACAGTATCGCTACCGAGGCTTATGAAATGATAGAGAACGACGCAAGCTATGACAACGACAAGGTGCTTATACTTCATAACGATAATTGGCATCAGGGAATAATCGGTATCGTTGCGTCGAGAATAACGGAAAAGTATGGGCTTCCGTCCATACTCGTATCGTTCAGAGGAGCAGTGACGGGTGAGCCGCACGATATGGACGACGGAAAGGGCTCGGGAAGAAGCATAAAAGGACTTAATCTCGTTGAGGGACTTAACTATTGCGAGGAAGTTCTCGTCAAATACGGCGGACACGAGCTTGCGGCGGGACTCACTGTAAAAAGAGGACAGCTTGACGAATTTCGCAAGAGAATAAACGAGTACGCGGATAAATACGTTACCGAGGATATGCTGGCTATTCGACTTGACGCGGACTGCGAGCTTGAAGCGGCAGACGTCAATATGCGCTTTGCTACCGAGATAGGTCGCCTTGAGCCGTTTGGGATCGGCAACGCTTCTCCGAGGTTTATTATCAGGAATGCGATCGTACGCAAGATAATTCCCATAGGCGGCGGAAAGCACGTCAAGATGCTTATAGAAAAGGACGGTATATGCCATACCGCGATGTATTTCGGAGTATGCGAGGCTGAGCTTGGCTGTACGGAGGGAGACGTTACGGACGTGCTGTTCAATATCGACGTCAACGAGTACAGGGGAACGGTAAGCGTACAGCTTATCGTTCAGGATATAAAGATATGCAGTGAGTTTACGAACAGACTTGAGCTTGAAATGGCGAGATACGAGGAAATACGCAAGGGTGCTGAATTTGCGCTCTCGGAGCGGGTAATTCCGACAAGAGAGGATTTTGCCGTGGTCTATACCGCGCTTCGTAAGGAGTTCAGAGGCGGAACGAGTATACTTGATACGAAGGATATTCTTAAGACCGTAAGCGGAGCTGAGGGATCTGCGATAAATTACATAAAGCTGAAATTTATTCTGAGAATACTTAACGAGCTTAAGATATGCGAGATCGAGGAAATTGATAAAGAGCTTTATAGGTTTAATATATTCTTTAACGCCAATAAGACCAACATAGAAAAGTCCTCTATACTAAAAAAGCTCAGGGGACAATGCCTTAACAAGGCTTAGAATAACGAGGTTAGAATATGCACAACAGCACGACGACACCGAACATAGAAAAATTAAAGACAATGCTCGTTGCTACGGGAAAGAGCTACGACCTTGAAAAAATACAAAGCGCGATGGATTATGCCGCCGCCTTGCACGAGGGACAGTTCAGAGTAAGCGGAGAGCCTTATATCTCACACCCGATAGCGGTAGCGGAGATAGTTGCAAGCCTTGAGCTTGATACGAATTCAATATGCGCGGCGTTGCTTCACGATACCGTTGAGGATTGCTCCGAAAAGACAAACCTTAAGGAGATCGAAAAGAGGTTCGGAGAGGAAGTCGCAATGCTCGTTGACGGACTCACGAAGCTCGTAACGCTATACATTGAGGACAAGGAAGAGGCGCATATTGAGAATTTGCGCAAGATGCTTCTCGCTATGTCCAAGGACGTAAGAGTTATTTTTATTAAGCTTTGTGACAGACTTCACAATATGAGGACGCTTGACGTAAAGCCCGATCCCAAAAGACGCTCCACGGCGCTTGAAACGATGCACGTTTACGCGCCCCTTGCTCACAGACTCGGTATGCAAAAAATAAAGCAGGAGCTTGAAAATCTTTGTATATCTTACCTTGACCCCATAGGATACGCCGAGGTCGAGAGCTATATCAAGGAAAAATACGGTCAGAGCGTTAACTTTATAGGCAGCGTTACGTCGCAGGTAGAGGATAAGCTTCGCGAGAACAATATCCACTTTGAGCTTAAGGGAAGAATCAAATCCGCTTACAGCATCTACCGTAAGATGTATAATCAGAACAAGAGCTTTGACCAGATATACGACTTTTACGCCATGCGTATAATAGTCGATACGGAGCTTGAGTGCTACACGGCGCTCGGCTTGATACACGAGATGTTCAAGTCCGTTCCCGGAAGATTTAAGGACTATATCTCCACTCCGAAGCCGAATATGTATCGTTCGCTTCATACTACGGTCATAGGCAGAGACGGTATTCCGTTCGAGGTGCAGATAAGAACGTGGGATATGCACCATATCGCGGAGTACGGTATCGCGGCGCACTGGAAATATAAATCGGGCGAAAAAGCGGGAGAGGATATAGACAAGAAGCTTGAATGGATATCGCGACTTATCGAGACTGAGAATAGTACGAAGGATCCCGACGAATTTCTCAACGCGCTGAAAACCGATATTTTTCAGGATGAGGTATTCGTATTTACTCCAAAGGGCGACGTTCTTGCGCTTCCCCAGGGAGCTACGCTTATAGACTTTGCGTATTCCATACACTCGGGTGTCGGCAACTCAATGATAGGCGCGAAGATAAACGGTATGATAGTTCCTATCGATACCTCTCCCGAGACGGGTGATATAGTTGAAATACTTACCTCGTCCGCTTCAAAGGGTCCGAGCCGCGATTGGCTTAATATTGTCAAGACGAGCGAGGCGCGTACCAAGATAAGAGGTTGGTTTAAGAAGGAAAAGAGAGCCGACAATATCGTTGCGGGTAAGGCAATGGTGGATAGCGAATTCAAGCGGTGGAGACATCCGTTCAGCGAGGCTCAGAGAAATGAGATCGTTGCGACGGTAGGTCAGCGCATAGGATATGCGAGCGCTGACGACCTTTATAATACGCTCGGATACGGCGGTATCTCAATATCCAAGGTTTCGGGTAAGCTTCACGACGAGTTTGAAAAGACCGTTGCGGCTCTTGATCCCGAGCCTCGCGCGGAGCTTCGCGCTGAGGATATAAAGACGGTGGAGCGTCCTAAGAACGTAAGGTCTGCGGGCGGTATAGTAATAGACGGCGAATACGGCTGTATGGTCAAGTTCGCTAAAT
>JAZOON010000098.1:0-8632 GCA_045655045.1 Eubacteriales bacterium
ACAGCCTGTCCCTCGTGTGTTTCTCCGTCAACAAGGAAACGTACATTTTTGCCAAGCACAACGGACAGCGCGCGGTACTCGTCCATAAAGGAACGGTCATTTTTTTGATAAGCGTCGTATATTTCACGGCATACCGCCAGCGCGAGCTCACGCCGTGCCTCATCTGTTTTGCAAAGGCTTCCCGCAACGTCGCAAAGCTCGTTCGGAAAAGCCTTGGTGGAAATGTTTATACCCACGCCGATAAGCGCGTATCTTCGGTCACCCAAGGAAAAAGACTCCGCAAGTATTCCGCACACTTTTTTACCCTCAAGGTAAAGGTCGTTTACCCATTTTATGCCGACGGTGATACCCGTGACCTGCTTTATTGCTCGGCTGACCGCTACCGCCGTCGCCGCCGTAAGTCTTACTGTGTCCGCTGCCTTGTCGCCTGACACGTCAAGCGCGAGCGTCATATAAATTCCCGTCCCGACGGGAGAAAAAAAGCTTCTGCCCATTCTGCCTCTGCCGCCCGTTTGCGTGTTGGCAATAAAGAGCGCGGGGGTTTTTGCCTTTGCCGTCAGCACCGAGCGTCTTGCCTCGCTGTTCGTCGAATCGACCGTGTCGAAGCTGTACACACCGATATTTCGCGTAAGGAGCGAGCTTTCGTTTGTTAAATTCAAGAAATCTGTTGTGGTCATATGTGGTTGAGGGAAACTTTCTTTCGAGAAAGTTTCCCCGGGGCTCCCTTCAAAGAACTTGTGAGCTGGGGATGTGGGTATAGAACAGTGGCAAAAGCAGTTTAAGCCTCTCACCGTGAGATGTACGCACGAAAGCAAGCACCGCCCTACGGAGACAATGCGAACACACGGCGAAAATATGTGTCAGAACCTTGTTTTGTAGGGACAGGCGTCCTCGACTGTCCTTTTACGTTCGCGCCAAACTAACCGTATCTGTCAAAAAGATTATACCATATTATTCCGCATATTTCAAGTGCCGCGGTTGAAATTTATGTATTAAATGTGTATTAAATATAAAATATATAGATTAATTCTTGAAAAAAACTTCGCTTTGTGCTATAATTAGTATGGATAATGGCATTTTAGTGCCAAAATTGGATTTCGGAGCAAAAACAGTATGGCGCAAATGGACTTTAAAGAACGAATAATTCTCGCTTCCGCCTCGCCGAGGAGAAGAGAGATTTTGGAAAATATGGGCGCGAGGTTTACAGTAATAACCTCGGATGCCGATGAAAATGCGGATATTTCCGATCCCGTATCTCTTACCGTCGAGCTTGCGCGCAGAAAGGGAAGGGCGGTCTACGATCTGCTCGTCTCCCGCGGTGAGGCTGACGGCGCGATAATAATTTCCGCTGATACGGTGGTCTTTTGCGAAGGATATGCGCTTGGTAAGCCAAAGGACGAAGCGCAGGCGAGAGAGATGCTGTCTCTTTTGTCGGGTCGGACGCACTCGGTAGCGACGGGTATTGCCGTTACTGTCGGGGGGAAGACCTTTACCGATTGCAGTATAACCGAGGTCGAGGTTGCCGAAATTCCGTCCGAAGAAATTGATAGGTATATTGCGAGCGGCGAGCCGTTTGACAAGGCGGGCGGTTACGGTATACAAGGCGGCTTTTGCCGTTGGGTAAAGAAAATTGACGGCTGTTATTTCGGTGTCGTCGGATTACCCGCAAATCTTTTGAACAGTCTGTTTTATAGCGCTGTCGGTCGTTACCCCGACGAAATATAAGCGCGGACAAAAATATACCCGTAAGGGAGAAAGGAGCATACGTCATGGCAAAGAAATACGGCATGGATCTTGGTACGGCAAACACGGTGATCTGCCACCGCGGACAGATAGTACTCAACGAGCCGTCAATAGTTGCTATCAGCGACAACGACGGAGAGCCTATCGCTATAGGCAGAGAAGCCAAGAGTATGCTCGGTAAAACTCCAATAGGGATTTCCGCCTTTCAGCCGCTTAAGGACGGCGTGATCGCGGACGGTGGCGCTACGACCAAAATGACCAGAGGTTTTCTTGAGCAGATACAGGCGTTTTCCGTTTTCTCCCGTCCGATAATGATAGTAAGCACACCTTACAGCGCGACCGAGGTTGAAAAGGAAGCTCTTGAGCATGCGATAAGGTATGCGGGGGCGCGTGACGTGGCGCTTATCGACGAGCCACTTGCCGCCGCTATCGGCGCAGGCTTGCGAGTGGGTATTGCCAAGGGCAGTATGATAGTTGATATAGGCGGCGGCTCGACCGAAGCGGCGGTGATCAGCCAAATGGGTATCGTCCGCGCGGAGTCCATAAAGATCGCGGGTAACGCGTTTGACCTGGCGATCGCCGAATACATAGAGCAAACGCGAAACGTGATCATCGGCTTGCCTACTGCTGAAAAGCTGAAAATGGAGTGCGGTTCGGCGTTTTCTAAGTATGACCGTCGCACCTGTACGGTTGCGGGAATGAATAAGCTGAACAAAATGGGGACAGTTCTGACGGTCAGTGGCGGCGAAATAAGAGAAGCCTTGAAGGAGCCGCTTGATATGATAGCGGAAGCCATAGAGCATACGCTGAAATTTACGCCCCCCGAGCTTTCAGCCGATATATATGGCAAGGGTATTACGCTTACGGGCGGCGGCTCATGCGTCCTCGGTATACCGCAGATGCTTGAACAGCGCCTCGGTATCAAGGTCGTTCGCGTTAAGAACAAAAGACCTCTGCTTACCGTGTGCGAAGGTATTGCGCGCGTGATGGAAAGTGAAGAATTGTTGGGTACTCTTTTGCAGTACAGGAGATAGTTTTTCGGGTATCGCCACCCCGAAAAAATCCATAAGGTTAGAATTGCGTTTGAAAAAACATTGTAGGGCGGGGGCTCGTCTCCCGCCGCGAAATGTTCCACGAAAGTAAAATTTGCGCACAAACGGCGGCAGCAAGCCACCGCCCTACGGGGATAATGCGAACACACGGCGAAAATCTGTGTCAGAACATTATTTTGTAGGTACAGGTGTTCCCGACTGTCCGCGAGACGTTCGCACAAAATACACGGCGGGGATCTATATTTGTTATAATTTGTAGGGGCGACGTCCTCGACGCCCCGTAAGAGTCCCGTACAAAACAAACGCAGAAGATTTATGAAAGGATGTGAGAACGTGAAAAAGATAAAGAACTCGCAGGATGATGCGTCTATGCCCTCTCGTGACAGATATCTTTTAAGGCTGAAGGCTTACGGCGATTATTATACGTTGCTCGTATGCTTCGTGGCGGCGTGCGCCGTGGCGGCGGCGGGTATCGCGCTGTTTTCAAGCGTTCTCATAGGTCTTGCTCTTGCGGTATCTTGCGCGGTCGTGTACTCCGTCTGCCAAAAGAGCGAAGCGAAAAAACAGCTCGGACTTTATATCGAGCATATAAGGGGCAGCGTTCACGTTAAAAAGGCGGTGGCTGCGTACGGTGACGAGCTTATAATTCCCGACAGAATAGAGCTTGCTCGCGTAACGCATATTTGCGACGGCGCGTTCGCAGACGAAGCTGATTCCGAGCTGAGGATTATATATCTGCCTGACGGGATATGCTATATTGGACGGGATATTTTCGGAAATAATATTCCCGAGGAGATACGCTTTGCGGGTACTGCCGATGCATGGAGCGCAATTGAGAAGCGCACGGATACGGAAAATATAACCGTAACGTTTGACGCGGAGTTTCCGACGCTTCCAAAAAAATCCTTCCGCTTGCGCAAGGAGGGTGAAAAATGAGATTTGTAAGGTCGAAATTTTTTGTCATTTGCGTGGCGGTGGCAATAGTAATATCACTCGTTCCCGCTGTTCTTGCGGCGTTCGGTCAGGTTGACGTGCTTCGCAGCGGACTTAAGACCGTGGCAAAGCCCTTTGAATGGTGCGGCTCAAGGCTCGCAGGTGCGGTTGATGGATTCGTGTCCGTGTTTACCGATTACGACGAGCTTAAAAAGGAAAATGAGGAGCTTCGAGCTGAGGTCGAGTCGCTTGAAAACGAGATGGCGGATAACGACGTTCTTCGCGAGGAAAACGCGTGGCTTCGTGAATTTCTTGATTTGAGAAACAAAAATCCGCAGTTCGTTTTAGCTGACGCGGACATTATTTCCCACGAGGCGGGTAGCTTTTCCACGGTTCTTACGGTGAACAAGGGCAGCGTTCACGGAATAAAGAAAAATATGCCCGTTATCACCGACGGCGGTGTGCTTGGATTTGTCAGTGAGGTAGGGCTTGATTGGGCAAAGGTGACGAGTATTATCGAGAGCGTCAGCAAGGTCGGTGTTTACACGGACAGAACGGGCGTTATCGGAACTGTCGAGGGCTCGCCCGAGCTTCACGCGGAGGGGAAGTGTCTTATGAGCTACGATCCCGACGCGGACATAAAGGTGGGCGACAGGGTTTATACGAGCGGCACGGGAAGCATTTACCCCGGCGGCTTACTTATAGGTAAAATAATTTCCGTTGAAGCCGACGAAAGCACGAGAAAGCTTATGGCGGTGGTAGAGCCGTCGGTTGATTTTTCGTCCGTGGAGGAGCTTACGGGCGTTATGATAATCTGCGGTTACGTAGGTCACACGGAAGTGACGGAGGCGAAGAAATGATGAGAAACGCCTTTGATGCGGGAGAGCGTCGCTTACTTCTGCGCAGAATAATAGTGTTTGGGGCTCTCGGCTTTTTGCTCGGCGTGCTTCAATGCTCATTCTTCTCACGTCTTAAGCCGTTCGGCGCGACGCCTGACCTCATACTCGGTTCTATTGCTGCCGTGACAATGCTTGACGGAAAAAAATGCGGCGCGGTATACGCTATCGTGGCGGGGTATTTTATCGATGCCATAGGCGCGCTCACGCCGTCGTTTTCTCCCGTGTTTTACCTCGCTTGCGTGGTAATACTCGGCTTTATATCCGAGAAAATGATGCCGAGATTCGTGTCGTTTGCAGTGCTTATTATACCGATGGTGATACTCGGCGCGGCGCACACCTTTATAAACGCGAGTATAACCTTTTCGGGAGCGCCGCCGTTCGGTGTATTTATGAGAACGGCTCTGCCCGAAGCGCTTTGTACTTTTATCTTTTGTTTGCCAATATACTTTGTAATAAAGCTTTGTATGATACCAATACATCAGCTTGACGGATAATATCCATTCGGAGGTCTACCTATGAACAAAATGAAATTCGTCCCCGATTTAGTGACGGGACGTCTTAAGGAAGAGGATGCGAAAAGATATTTTTCGCGCTTTGGCTGGTTTGCCTTTGCGGTTACTCTTATAAATATCGTGGCGCAGAACGCCATTGTTATAGCGGCGAGCTACTTTCCTACGGTATACAATCACTGGCTATTCTGGCAGCTTCTGTCCATAGCTTCGCTTTACGTAATTGCGGTTCCTCTGTCTTACGCTATACTCCGTCCGCTTCCGACCGTTCTTCCAATAGATGATAAATGGCGCGCCAAGGAGCTTTTGGGCGGACTTTGCGTATGCGTAACGCTTATGCTGGCGGGTAACTATATAAGCAATATATTTATAAACTTTTTCCAGATCATGCGCGGTACTGCGCTTCAGAACCCTATTGAGGTTTCCGTGACCTCTATGCCGCTTTGGGCAACGCTTTTGTTTGTTTGCATACTTGCGCCCATTCTTGAAGAGATATTTTTCCGTGGAATACTTTGCCGCAAGCTGCTTATGCTGGGAGAGGGCTACGCGATAGTTCTTCCTGCCGCGTTTTTCGCTCTCGCCCACGGAAATTTCTTTCAGGTGTTTTACGCGTTCGTGCTTGGCTGCTTCTTCTCCTTTGTGTACGTGAGAACGGGGAAGCTGATATACACGATAATTTATCACGCTTTAATAAATTTCCTCGGTAGCTTCGTTATTTCGTTTATACTGAAATACGTTGATCTTGAAGCTATGCTCAGCGGAGAGTTTGCGATAACATCGGAAAACATTTTCGGTTTTATAGGACTTTTGTGGTACGAAGCACTGACTTACGGCTTGGCTATTGCGGGTATCGTTATAATCGTCAAGCAATATAAGAAGATAAAGCTTCAAGCGGGACTTCTCCCGCCGCCCGAAGGCAAAGGAGTGTCGTGCGTGCTTCTCAACGCGGGTGTCGCGGCGGCAATAACCGTGTTTGCTATTACGATGCTTTCATCGATAATGCTTTAGGAGACGCGGGAGACGCGGGGACGCGTCCACCTTTTTTTCGAAAAAGGTGGAGCCAAAAAACTCGTTGACAGAAAAAATATAAAGGATAGTGGCGAAGTCTATGTTTCCCCATAATCCGTAGGGCGGGGGCTTGTCTCCCGCCGTGACAAAAACATACGGCGTGAACCTATATGTTTGTTATAATCTGTAGGGGGCGACGTCCTTGACACCCCGTGAGATGTTCGCACAAACGTGACGTATTGGGTGCCGTCACTTACCAAAGATTGATTATCGCCCGTAACGGACAGTAGAGAGCTGTCCGCAAATTGTTCGCTCAAAATATACTGTAGAACGTAAAGGAGGCAGAACGTGGCAAAACAACCGAATATCGGACTTCGACACGGAGTCTTGGCGGCTGTCTTTGCGGCGGTCTGCCTTATTTTTACTATCGTACTTGCCATTTTTCAGATAAAAGGTCCGCAGACGGAATACGATCCCAACGATGCTAATACAAAAACCGTGACCGTCGCGGGATTGCGCGGCGAGATATACGACAGAAACGGCAAGCTTCTCGTCGGTAACTCAACGAGCTACAGTCTGCTTTACGAATACGGCGCAATGCCCGATACGTACAGACAGATAAATCTTGAGCTTCTTACGGTTCTTGATGCAATAAGGCGCACCGACAGTACGGACAGGCTCGCAGACGATTTTTACCCCATAGAGGGTATATATCCGACCGTCAGATACCGCGCCGCGGTAAACGATACGGCGTCGAACGAGTATTTCTATCTTCAACGGGTGCTCAAGCGCAACGGACTTGCCGAGGATACCACGGCAGAGGAGCTTGCGGCGTTTTACATAAAAAAGTACAGGCTTGACAGTGAGTTTTATTCCGACGGAGAGATACGTGACCTGCTCAGATTATGGTATGAAATGGACAGAGTTGATTTCGGGCAGTATCAATCGTATACTTTGGCTGAGGATGTGTCAGTGGAGCTTGTTACCTATCTTCAGGAAAAAGGACTTGAGGGCGTGACCTTCAAGACGGTCTCGGAGCGCGTTTACGAATATCCGGGCGTTGCATCGCATATCCTCGGTCGCCTTGGACGGATAACGGCTGAGAATGCGGAGTACTACAACGAGCTTGGCTATCCAATGGATAGCTACGTCGGTACGTCGGGTTGTGAGGCGGCGTTTGAGCCTATACTTCACGGTCAGGACGGAAAAATGGTTATAAAATACGACGACGAGGGGAATATAGTTGAGAAATACTACGAGGTAGAGCCGATAAGCGGAAACGACGTCTGGCTGACGATAGATATTGATCTGCAGCTCGCCGCAGAGCGAGGTCTTGCTGAGAGCGCAGAGCTTTGCGACACCTCCCGCGGCGGCGCGCTAACCGCAATAGATCCTAACACGGGCGCGGTCTTGGCAATAGCGTCCTATCCGACCTACGACCTTACTATGTTTTCGGATAAGGAATATTACGACTCTTTGCTTGAGAATGAGGATACTCCCTTACTTAACCGCGCGCTTCAGGGCGTTTACGCCCCGGGTTCTACTTATAAGATAGGTGTGGCGCTTGCCGCGCTTGAGCTTGGACAACCTCAGGTCTTATCTTCTTGTGTTTGTAACGGAGTATACACGGGACTGAATAACGACAGACCTAAATGTAACGGAATACACAGTACCACGTATATTGATCAAGATGGCAAAACTGTATATAACGATGACGTGGATATATTTACCGCAATACAGGAATCATGTAACGTGTTTTTTTATAGGCTCGGACATATGATGGGTATTGAGCCTATAACAGATTACACGTTTCGTCTCGGTCTTGGCGCGGAAACAGGTATTGAGCTTGGAGAACGCGCGGGAACTGTAGCAGGACCTGAGTTCAGAAAGCTTAACAAGCTTGAGGCGTGGATGCAAGGCGATGACGTAAGAGCAGCTATAGGTCAGGCTGACCACGGATACACACCGCTTCAGCTTTCCGTATATATGTCGAGCATAGTCAACGGCGGAACGAGATATTCCGCGCATATACTTGATTCGGTTCGTCATTTCTACTCGGACGAAGCACTTGAGTCGTACGAAATTAAAAAAATGGACTCCGTGTCCATTTCAAAAGCAAGCTACGATATTCTTATAAAGGCTATGGGCCAAGTCGTTTCGGAAAATCCCGAGGTCAAACGCTACTTTAAAAACGTTCCCGTCGCGGTTGGTGGAAAAACGGGTACAGCGGAAGTTAACGGACAAGAGGACAACGCTTTGTTCTCGGGATTTGCCCCTCTTGAAGCACCGCAGATAGTGGTGTCCTGTATCATTGAGGAAGGACAGCACGGTTATTACGCGTCTCACGCGGTCGCCGTGGTTATGGAGGAGTTTTTCAAGGAATAGCTACTGGAAAGTAAAAAAGGGGCAAGCTTCTTTAGAAGCTTGCCGCTTTTTTGGTGTCCCGTGGGAGAATCGAACTCCCGTTACCGCCGTGGAAGGGCGGTGT
>JAZOON010000099.1:0-1726 GCA_045655045.1 Eubacteriales bacterium
CGTAGCCATGTCGTTCTGTGTGCCAAGGAGTTGAACTGGTGTATTGTCTTCCTAAGACCGCTTGGCCTCCGACTTCATTCTGATAATCACTCACAAGCTCCACGAGGTGCTTTCCATTTCCGACAGAGTTGCGGTTCTTCGCAAGGGCGAGCATATTGCCACCGTCGATACGACAACGACCAACGCCTCCGAGCTTACGGAAATGATGGTCGGTCAAAAGATAAAGCTTAACATAGACCGTCCTCTGCCACACGACGTGTGCGACAGGCTTGAGGTAAAGGATCTCAATATGATAAACGCCGACGGTATAAAGGTTCTTGATAATATCTCCTTTACCGCGCGTTCGGGAGAAATACTCGGTATCGCCGGAATTGCGGGAAGCGGACAAAAGGAATTACTTGAAACCATTGCGGGACTTTGCCATCCCACGTCAGGTGAGATAATTTATCACAACCCAAAAACGGGAGTTGCTGAGGACCTTAAAGGCAAGGACCCCGTAGCAATAAGAGAGCTTGGAGTAAGGCTTTCGTTCGTTCCCGAGGACCGTCTCGGTATGGGACTCGTAGGAAATATGGACATCGTTGACAACATAATGCTCAGAAGCTATCGCAAGGGACATTCCGTATTCGTTGACAGAAAGAATCCTGGCGACCTCGCTCAAAAGATAGTAAATGACCTTAAGGTCTCTACGCCAAACACGCACACGCCCATTCGACGTTTGTCGGGCGGCAACGTGCAGAAGGTGCTCGTAGGACGTGAAATCGCTGCATCTCCCTCTGTTCTTATGGCGGCTTATCCCGTAAGAGGACTTGATATAAACTCTTCTTACACAATTTTCAATCTGCTTACAAAGCAAAAGGAGCAGGGCGTTTCGGTCATCTTCGTCGGAGAGGACCTTGACGTGCTCGTTGAGCTTTGCGATCGTATAATGGTCATTTGCGCGGGAAAGATAACGGCAATACTTGACGGTAGGACTGCAACCAAGGAGGAGATCGGTCTTTATATGACGAAGGCTGACGAAAATACACAAAAAAAGGAGGGTGATGACAGTGAAAACGCGTGATAAACGTTCTTTTCAATTGCCTTTTCACGTCGTAAAGCGCGTTGCTTTGCCCATGTGGAAAGCCATGCTGATAAGGGTGCTCGCAGTAGTTGCCGCGCTGGTTCTCTGCTCCCTTCTTGCGATATTCATGATAAACGCAAATCCCGTTGATTTCCTTAAAACTATGTTTGACGGGGCGTTCGGTTCGTCAAGACGTCTTTGGAAATTTGCGAAGGACGCGTCTATACTTTTGTGTATCGCGCTTGCGATAACCCCCGCGTTCCGCATGAAATTCTGGAACATAGGCGCTGAGGGTCAAACGCTTATCGGCGCGCTTGGCGCGGTAGCAATGGCAGTTTATTTCGGAAACGCTATTCCCAATTGGCTACTTCTCATACTGATGTTTATAGCAGCGGTAGCGGCAGGAGCTATCTGGGGCGGTATTCCCGCTATATTCAAGGCAAAATGGGAAACAAACGAAACGCTTTTCACGCTTATGATGAACTACGTTGCCATAGGTCTTGTGGAATTTTTCCTCAAAATATGGGTAACAAGCGGTTCGGGAACTCTCGGTATGCTTAAGAACGGTCACCTGCCTATAATCGGTCACAAATATCTGCTTTTAGTTGTTTGCGCCCTGGCGCTTACGGCGATAGTTTACATTTATCTCAACTACACCAAGCA
>JAZOON010000100.1:0-3367 GCA_045655045.1 Eubacteriales bacterium
GGACTGCATCTCCATAACCTTAACGTTTTCGCCCATGATGTTCTTAAGTCCTGTTGCGGACCATGCATCGGTGAGCTCAGCCATTACGGATGAAGGTGTGATAGGGTAAATAGCGGCAACCTCCGTGAACGCATAAGAAACGTGCGCAGCGGCGGTATTACCGTCCATGGACATCTTTTTTCTTTGAATAGCCATGAATTTTATTCCTCCAATTTTTTAAATTTTTTCCACCTAATATCATACCACAAAAAGTCAAATAAGTAAAGAGTTATTTTGAATTTTCTATCAAAAATTTTTGTAATAATATACAACGATTGGATTTCTCCCGAAATTAACGAAAGCAAAAAGCATTTCCTGACGTTTTAACAGCGCCGCCAGTGCCACAAGAAATCTCGTCGCCTCATTAAAAACACCGCTTTTTATCAAATTTATGATAACAAAGCGGTATTTTCTATTATTTTTCGAGGGTATTTGTTCTGCTCTGAATGGATCGGCTCTCGATAAAAAAACTCCTCAATTATAATTTAGACCTCACGATGCTCAAAAGCTCGCGCGCGAAGGTGTCAGCCTCAGAAGGCTTGTTGAACGTTCCGACGCTAACTCTCACAGCGCCGCCCTCGGGCGTACCAAGCGTTCTGTGCGCAAGTCCCGCGCAATGGTATCCGCCCCTGACGCAAATTCCGCGTCTGTCAAGCTGTGAGGCGACCGCCTCGGAGCTTATACCGCGAACGTTGAAAAGCAGTATGCTTCCGTCATACCAAGGCGTGTAAACGTCAACTCCCTTTATACTGCCAATCGCATCGCGAAGCCTCGATATAAGCTGTCTTTCTCCAAAGGATATCTCCTCCACTCCCTTTTCCGTAACGGCGCGTATTCCCGCCGAAAGTCCCGCAATACAGGGTGTCGCAAGCGTTCCCGCTTCATATCTTTCGGGTGCTTCGTCAGGCATAAGGGGAGAAAGAGAATCAACTCCGTTTCCGCCTTCCGTAAGCGTCTCGAGAACAACGTCCTTGCCAAGGGCCACAAGTCCACTTCCCTGCGGTCCGTAAAGTCCCTTGTGCCCCGGAACGCAGAGCGCGTCTATCTTCATTTCGTCCACGTTTATCCTTTCGTGTCCCGCGCTCTGCGCAGCGTCAACGCAAAAAAGAACTCTTATCCTATCGCAAAGCTCGCCGATCTCCTTTATCGGAAGAAGCGCTGAGCATATATTCGATGCGTGCGTGCAGAATACCATTCGTGTTTCAGGCTTGATATTTCTCGCTATTTCCGCGCATATTTTGTGCGCCGATATCTCCCCCTCCTCGGCGTAGGTTCGGAACACGTCGTAAGTTATTATACCGTCAACCGCCATTTTATGAATAGGCCGCCAGACCGCATTATGCTCAAGGTCGGATATAAGAACGTGGTCGCCGCGACGCAAAGCTCCTTTCAGTACGGCATTTATACCGTAAGTAGCATTAGGCGTAAAAAATATTCTTTCCGACTCTCCAACGCCAAAAAAAGCCGCGGCAAGCTCTCTGCACTCGAAAATCTTTTTCGCCGCAGACAGGGCAAGCGTATGTCCGCTTCTTCCTGGATTTCCGCCGTAAAGACTCATGCACCTTCTCATTTCTTCCATTACCGCAACGGGCTTTGGAAACGTGGTCGCTCCGTTGTCAAAATATATCATCGCCGCCTCCTATAGACCTCACGCCTATTCCCGCCGACGAAAGCACTGCTATTACGTTTTCCTTTTGATTGCACGCAAAGCTCACGCTCCATACGCAACCGCCGTGCCGAGTATCAGATTCCGTCTTAACTACGTTTGAAGGTATGGCGGCGGCGGTGGGCGCCTTCTGTGCCTTCTGCGCCCCCGTCAGCGTCCCGATCACCGCCCGCCAGCTCTTATATTGATATTTATTTCTGTCTGTCATTCGTATGCACCTCCTTCAACAATATTATATGCCAACGCAAAAAAAGCGTGTCGAATAATCGACACGCTTTTTTGAATAAGCCAAAGCTTACGCCTCGATAGCGGGAGCCTCAACCTTCTTTTCTTTCTTCTTATCCTTCTTCGCGTCAGCCGTGGGCTTTACGTAGTCGATAAGCTTTACGATCGCCATCTCAGCGCCGTCGCCTCTGCGAGGACCGAGCTTGAAGATCTGTGTATATCCACCGTTGCGGTCTGCATACATAGGAGCAAGTTCGGAAAATACCTTCGTTACAACTTCCTCTTTGGTAATGTATGCCAATGCTGCACGGCGGCTTGCAAGAGTATTCTTCTTGCCAAGCGTTATCATTTTTTCTGCTATAGAACGAACCTCTTTAGCTCTGGTAAGCGTGGTCTCAACCTGTCCGTTCTCGAGCAATAAGGTAACCATTCCGCGCATCATTGCTTTTCTGTGTGCGGTAGGTCTGCCAAGTTTTCTTGTTCCGGGCATTGTGTGTCCCTCCTTTTGCCGTATTAAATCTTATCTCGCATTCAAGACCCGAGCAAGGATCATTCCTCTTCCTTACGGAGCTCAAGTCCAAGAGAATGCAATTTCTGTATAACTTCTTCAAGCGACTTCTTTCCGAGGTTTCTGACCTTTATCATATCCTCCTCGGTACGGTTTGTCAAGTCTTCTACCGTATCAATGCCTGCGCGCTTCAAGCAGTTGAAGCTACGTACAGACATGTCAAGATCCTCAATGGTCATCTCAAGAACCTTTTCCTTCTTGGTTTCTTCTCTTTCGACCATGATCTCTACGTTCTTCGCCTCATCGGACAAATCAATAAACAAGTTGAGATGCTCGTTGAGAATCTTGGCTGCAAACGAAATCGCTTCCTTCGCGGTCATAGTTCCGTTGGTGAGGACGTCAAGCGTAAGCTTGTCAAGATCCGTCACGTTTCCGACACGGGTGTTCTCTACCTCAAAATTCACGTTATATACAGGCGTATATATAGAATCGGTAAATATCGTTCCGATAGGCGCGGTGACGTTAGTTGATCTCAGCTGCGCGTCGATCTGCTTGTTGCGCTCCTGAGATACGTAACCTCTGCCCTGATCGAAGGTAAGCTCCATATAGAAGCGCTCGCCCTCGCTTACGGTTGCGATATGATGATTGGGGTTGAGTATTTCGATATCGGAATCCAACTTTATATCTCCCGCCTTTACGTCCTGCTCGCCCATTATGTCAATAATAACGGTCTTGGGTCCGTGGCAGTGAAGCTTTGCGATGATTCCTTTGACGTTAAGGACGATCTCGGGTACGTCCTCTCTTACTCCAGGAATAGAGTCAAACTCGTGGAGTATATGCTCTATCTTTATGCTGGTTACAGCGTATCCGGGAAGAAGAGCGCTGAGCATGATTCTGCGCAAGGAGTTGCCCAGAGTCATACCAAAGCC
>JAZOON010000101.1:0-2425 GCA_045655045.1 Eubacteriales bacterium
GGTGTCGCGCTCATAACGAGCATATGGGAATGAGCGTTCTTTTCGGCAAGTATCGCCCTTTGATTTACTCCGAATCTGTGCTGCTCGTCGGCAACGACGAGCCCCGCATTCGCAAAGCTTACGCCGTCGGAAATAGGCGCCTGCGTGCCGATAAGCACGTCGATTTCTCCGCTTGCCGCCCCGGCGTGTATTTTTTTCTTTTGAGCCGCCGTCATTGAACCGACGAGAAGCTCGCATCTCACACCAAGGCGTCCGAGCATAGCGGACAGATCGGCAAAATGCTGAGCTGCAAGTATCTCCGTCGGAGCCATAAGCGCCGCCTGTCGTCCGTTTCTTACAGCTATGTAAATAGCCGCCGCCGCGCATACCGTCTTACCGCAGCCGACGTCGCCGACTACTATTCGGTTCATAGCTACATCGCCCGACATATCCGCCTTTATATCTGATATGGTCCTTAGCTGGGCATCGGTCAGCCTGTACGGCAAGATCGCCTCAAGAGCTGAAATATCCGTATCGGGACAGGGCACGGCAAGGTGCTTCTCCGTCTTTGCTCCCGACATACTGATACCCAGCGCAAACGCGAGCAGCTCGTCGAAGATAAGGCGTTTTCTCGCCTTGGCAAGCGCCGAGAAGCTGTCGGGCGCGTGTATCTGCCTTTGCGCAAAGGAGCGCAGACACAGCGAATATCTGTCTCTTATTTCGCTTGGCAAAAAGTCCTCCGCCTCGTCGCTGACAGACGCAAGCGAGAGCGCGGAGCGCATATCCTTGCTTATCTGCTTTTGAGAAAGTCCCTCGGTCAGGGGGTATACGGGCACGAGCGGCGGAAGCTGTACATCCTCGCGGTACGGCTCAAAGGCGGGAGATGCCATAGTATAATTTTTTCTTCCGAGCTGTACCCTGCCGTAAAACCGAAATTCCGAGCCTATGGGGAAGGCATTTCTCAGATATTCCTGATTAAAAAAGGTTATCTCGCAAAATCCGCTTTCGTCGTACGCCTTGAATTTCACGAGCGTCATTCTGTTCTTGAGCCGCGCGCAGGTCGGCTGCGTGGCAACCGTGAGAAGAACGGAGCATTTGTCGCTCTCGACGGCTTCGGACAAAAGCCTTACGTCTCCTCTGTTCTCGTATCCGCGCGGATAGTGGCAGAGCAGGTCTGCCACGGTGCCAATTCCCAATTTTCCGTACGCCTTAGCGCGAGCTTCTCCAACTCCGTAAAGCTTCTTTATACTCGTGTCAAGTCCTGACATTTGCCTCTCCTTCCGATCAATATACCTTAATTATAGTCTTATTTTGCAAATATGTCAATCGGTTTGTAAAAAAAATTGTAGCTTGAGCATTTTAGATATTGACATTTTGACTGAATTGAGGTATAATATATTCTAAGTATAATGTTTAACGGAGGTTTATAACCATTATGAAAAAAATATTGGCGATTACCCTTGCCGCGCTCATGGCGTTGAGCTTTGTCGGCTGTTCAAAGGACGAGGAGACTGCTACAGTTGACGCGGACGGCGGCGTTGAGAAAATAATAGAAGCTACCGTAGAATACGAGGGCTACGAGTTTGGATACGCCGTAAACGATCACGGCGACTACGAGATCACGTACGTTATATACGACGGCTCTGACAGCATTGATATTGAAATTCCCGATGAAATAGACGGCAGAGACGTAACGGGTATTGCAAAGGACGCATTCAAGGCTGACACATTTATTTCGTCCGTAAAGATCCCCGATTCCATTACTTATATTGACGATTTCGCATTTTACGGCTGCACGGGACTTACCGAGATCACTCTTCCCGACAGCATAACCGATATAGGCGCGGGCGCTTTTATGAACTGCGATATGCTTAAGACCGTAAAGCTTTCCGCGGCACTCAAGAACATCGACAGCTACGCGTTTATGAACTGCAAGGCTCTTGAGGCTATAGCGCTTCCCGAAACGCTTGAAGCTATCGGCGAAGGCGCATTCTTCGCTTGCGAAACTCTGACTGCTGTCGTTATCCCCGCTTCCGTAAAGACTATCGGCAAGGGTGCGTTTATCTACTGCGAAAAGCTCGCGGCTGTAACCGTTAAGAACGCAAATATGTCCTTCCCCACCGACAAGGACGAGCTTGGTCACGACCGCTTCATCGGCGTTTTCGTTGCGTGCGCTGACGGTCTCGTTATCACCGCTGACGAAGGCTCTACCGCAAAGGCTTACGCTCTCGCGGAAGAAATAACCTTTACCGCTGCGGCAGCTCAGTAATTAAAATCGATTATCAGTGAACATAGCCAATTGCTTAACCAAGCAATTGGCTATGTTTTTTGGTTTTTGCTACCTTTTTTGAAAAAAAGGTAGCGCCAAAAAACTTTTGGGCAAAGGGGTGGCTGAGGTTTGTACGAACACATCGAAGACACGTTTGTATATGAAAACGAAAGCGTT
>JAZOON010000102.1:0-7969 GCA_045655045.1 Eubacteriales bacterium
GGGGGACCGCTTGCGGTGGTGGGATTCATATTCAACGCAAACGTATATCTCGTACGAACATTTTACGGTGCGATGCGGGTGTCGCCCCCTACGAGCATTTTGACGGCGGTTGATATATCGCCCGTGCGGATTATATGCGATAAAACGTGTAAAAAAAGAGAAAAGAAGTCCAAAAATCACCAAAACGTTAAAAATTACAAGTATATAAGAAAATAAAATGACAAATTTGTTACAGAAATATTACCAAAGCTATTGACAAACGCGTGGGGATAGTATATAATAGGTACAGCGTAGCACATAAAAATTTTATGCGCGAGAAAGGAATAACTATGAATACTAACGAAACCATGACAAGCTCTGCTCCCGTGGGTATGAGCTCAAAGAAGAAGATCATTATCGTTGCGGCAGTTGCGGCGGCGGTGGTGCTCGTTGCGTTGGGAATAATCCTTGCGGTAGTTCTCGGCAACAGGTATCTTGACAAAATGAAGGACTTTGACCCTGTTGACAGCTTCATCTACAACGGATACGAGATAGTCAACGAGGACGGACTGTACTATCTTACCAAGGACGGTAAAAAGGTATCCAAGACGGGATACATTTCGCTTGAAAGCGTAAACAGCAGGCACTATGAGAATTCAAGCGTGCTGTACGGCTCTAACGAGGGCGTTCAGTTCTACGACTATTTCATAGCGAGAAAGCAGGACGCGGATACTTATTTTCTCATTGACGGAGAGGGCGAGGAGCTGACGGTAGTCGGTGAGGATCTTGAGTATGAGACGAGCGCTCTTCCTTACGTTGTATTTGTGGATAACGTTACGGGTGACAAAGGCGTTATCTCTCTTGAAGCGCTTGATTCGGATCTTTCTTCCGTAACGGGCAGCGAGATAGAGATGGATATGTTTGATACGTATACTCCGACCAAGGCGAGAAAGGACATGGCGCTTTACTCGATGATAAGGCTTTACGACGAAGCTCCGGGCGCGGATGCTCCCAAGTATTACTACGCTGACGCTCAGGGTAAGGTGATGTTTACGAGTATTAGCACAGCCGCGAGTGAGTACGTGCTTTCGGAGTATAGCAACAGAGATGACGGCGTTACGCTTAAGGACCGTTTGTTCCTTTGCTCCGACGGTAAGCTTTACAACGGCACAGGAGAGCTTCTTGACACGGATATAGTCGGCACGAAGAACGGAAACACCTATTACCCCAATGAATCCAAATACGAGGATTTCCTCGCTTTCTATAAGCAGATAAAGGAAGACGGCTCCGAGACCGAGTACAAGGAGGAGCTTAAGGTATACTCTAAGAACGTAAGCTTTGCTATTGACGGAGAGAAGTACACCGTCTCCTCGCCCACGTTCAACGGCGCGGTTCTGCTGGTAGCGGAGAAGAATACGGAGACGCTCGCGTACGCTGCTTACGATATGAATACGGGCGACGTTATCGCGGAGTGTGACGCATACAGTGACAATAACGGTAACGATTACCTTTACGGTGTAGTTACGCTTACACAGACCCACGAGGATGGCGCGCAGTATATTTACGTTGATACTGAAACGGGTAAGGCGCTTCTCACCTCTAAGTACGGCGATATGCTTATGATGGCTTCGGACGTTATGTATAGTCCGACCGAAAACGCGGAGATACTTGACGAGACTACGTCTCTTCATTTCGTAGCCCCGGGCAAAACTGCCGTTCAGATGTCATTGGCGAAGGACGAAGGTGGCTTGAAGTCGATATTCACCGACGGAAAGGGAAATAACGCATACGTAATTAATAAGACGAACAACGTATATGCTCCTACGCCTTCCGTTCCCGAGGGCGAGCCGATTCCCGAGCCTGTGTTGCTTTACACCGAGGTAAAGACCGCGCTTATCGTTCCCTTTGCTACGGGTGACAACGCAAAGAAATCCGAATATTACGACGATATTCAGTACCTTAAGGGCTTCGCAGAGGGCGCGGGTATTGCGTTCGCTACGGATTACGCATCGTCAAGCTATAAGTTTATCGACGTCGTAAGCGGAGCTGTTGTAAAGACCGTTTCTGCGGGAAGCGCGGAGAATATGACGCTTACTACCGTTGAATACGTTGATACTTACGCGCTCTTCAACGATTACGACTGCGGCGTTGAGCTTGCGGTTTACAAGACCGTCCACAAGAACGCCTCGGGAGACATAAGCAAGGAAGAGTTCTACGCTTTCTCAAGACAGGAAGCTATGAAGGGTATTTATACATATGATATGTATAATAATGAATACGTTACCAAACATTACGCTACGGGAGCGTTGACCGTCACCGAGCTTGGTCTTAACGTTGATTCGATAAAAGCATCCAGCGAAAATGGAGATACGCAGTACTATTCTGCAAGCAAATATATGGCGGTCAGAATTTCCGATTGGGCAAGCGATATATACGAAGTAAGAGCAGACCTTACCATAAATAAGATATGTAGCGTTCCTTACGGCACTGTTTCCTTTGCAAACTATGACACGGCACTCGAGAGCGTTTACGTAAAAGTATTCAATCCTTATACGGACGAGGTCGCGCTTTACGATAAGAGCGGAAAGATGATACTCGGCTTCCACGATTCCATAATCGTGTGCGACGAGGAATACCTCACTGCTTCCCGTCAGGGCGTTTGGGGCGCGTATAAGTACGACGCTGAAAAGGGCAGAGTTAAGCAGATAATTGACTTTGATTTCGCGATGGTCGAGTACGTTGGTGACGGCGGATTCTTGGTGTATGAGGAATACGGAGATATGAATGACAGTTCTTATTCTCTTTCGGGTGAGGTTTACCTTTACAAGGAAAAGAAGCTCGTTAAGTCCGAAAGAATAACGAACGTATTCGTTCAGCCGAATTACTACGTTGACGAAGCCTCGGGCGAGCTTATGTATGCTGTAAATTACTACTACAATTTTGAGGGCGACCTCTTCGTTCACCGTACGGAAAAGGCTTACGCCGTTGTAGATACCGATCCCGTGGGCTTGCTCCTGAATAACGGTACGAGGATAATCTCTACCGCTCCCACAGCCGTCGTATACCGCGACGTTGACGGTAAGGTTATAAGCTCTGATATAATTTACGCAAACAGAAACGGAACCGTATCAAAGAGCCTTGCCGAGTTCAAGCTGTCTGAGCAAGGACCTTGGTACACCGTAGGAAACAAGGAGCTTCAGGAGAAATCATCTCCCGTTAACGAGACTTACGTTACGAGCCGTGTCGGAAACGGTGGAATTATAAATCTCTACAAGGCGCACGAAAAAACCGCTCCTTAAAGTTAATAGCTTTGAAGCACAGCGGGCTGTCATTCTTGACAGCCCGTTTTTGTATTGGTAGTGTAAATAACCCCCGTTTTCACGCCAATCTATCTTTAATTATTTTTTGGGGTGGCGGCGTTCGTACGAGATATATGTTTGCGTTAAATATGAATCCCTCCACCACTTCGTGGCCCCCCTCCCTTTGACAAGGGAGGCTTTGATGCGAAAGCGCCGTTTCGCACAAGCGGGAGGATAATATCCTCCCCTACTGGAGATTGAATATCGCCCCCCGTTTCCACACAAATCTATCTTTAATTATTTTTTGGGGTGGCGGCACCCAAAAAATTGCGCGAGCAATTCTTTGAAGGACACAATAAACGAACGTTTTCGTTCTTCTATATAAAACGTGCCTTCGATGTGTTCGTATAAACCTTAGCCACCTTTTGCCCAAAAGTTTTTTGGTGCTACCTTTTTTTCAAAAAAGGTAGCAAAAACGCATCCACCGCGTCTTCGTGTCTCAAAACAACCTTAAAAAGACAACGTTTCGCCTGCTTTGATTTGAACGTGTCCGAGGTTTTCGCCGTTTCTGGAGATGCTTACCCAAACGTCAATAGCAGTAGGATTTTTAACGGTTTTCGCGTCAATTCCCCAAACCAGACGGTTATACGCTTCAATATACTCAAAAATTTCTATATTGGTTGCGTACCAGACGTCGTCCTTTCCGCCGATATATTCGCAGAAATCTTCGATAACGTTCCAATTATCGTTGTCGTCGAATTCGTAGCTATGTCCCCACAGATAGAAAAGTATAGCCTTTTCTCTGTTGTAGTTCAGAAACTTTTCCGCGAGCGGCATAAGGTTCTGGTCGTTGTGGTGACAGGTAGAGGGAAGTCGCAGCCAATCGGTGGGAATATCGAATTTTCTCGTGGCAGCCGTCGTTCTCGCGTAGAGTATGCCCGAATTTTTCAGTATATCCACGACCGTGTCGTTGTAAGTGCCGTAAGGGTAAGCCATACCTCTCACGATACCGCCGAACTGCTCTTCAAGATTCTTTCTGTCCTCAAGTATTTCATACGCCACCTCGGCGGCGGGAAGAGTTTCGAGAAACGGGTGAGAATACGCGTGTACTGCTATCTCGTGACCGCAACCCGTGTAGACCTGCGTTGCCATTTCCTTGGTCATACGGCGAGATGATTCGTCCTTTGCGTATCCGCCGCTATTGAGATTGAAGGTTGCCTTTACACCGTGCTTGTTGAGTATTTCGATAAGCCTTATATCCTGCTTAACTCCGTCGTCGTAGCTCAATGTAAGTGCCTTTTTGACACCGCCCGGGTATCTCATATAAATTTTGTTTTTCATATTTTTATTCTCCTTTATTCATCGCCGAGCGTACCGTTTGCCACGCGCTCGAGATATTCGTCCATACTTATCAGTATCTGACGCGGCTTGTTGCCGTCCTGCGCGCCGATGTATCCAAGCTCCTGCATTTTGTCAAGCATCTTAGCGGCTCTGCCGTAGCCGACGTTTATTCGTCTTTGGAGCAGTGACGTTGAAGCCTTGCCCGCTTCGACCACGACTCTTACCGCGTCGGCAAACTTTGAGTTGCCGCTGTCCTCGATAACCGTATCGCTTGAAGCCGCCGCGCCGCGCTTGCCCATACCGCACTTCGCCGCTTCTTCTTCCATTTTTTCGATAAAGTCACGGTTGTAGCTCGATTCTCCGTTGTTGTCCCTGATGAACGTTACTATCTTTTCAACCTCTCCGTCGCTTACGAACGCGCCCTGAACTCTCATCGGCTTTGACGCGCCTACGGGGGCGAACAGCATATCGCCTCGACCTATAAGGCTTTCCGCGCCCGCAACGTCGATTATGGTTCTGGAGTCTACCTGAGACATAACCGTACAAGCTATACGGGAAGGAACGTTTGCCTTGATAAGTCCCGTGATAACGTCAACGGACGGACGCTGAGTACCGAGAATGACGTGAATACCCGCGGCTCTTGCCTTCTGCGCAAGACGGCAAATGGACGTTTCCACCTCGTCGCGCGCGGTCATCATAAGGTCCGCAAGCTCGTCGATAATTATTACCATATGGGGCATAAATTCAAGGTCGGGGTCGCCCTCGGCGACAGCGTTGTATCCCGCGATGTCGCGCACGCCGACCGATTCGATAAGCTCGAAGCGGCGCTCCATTTCGGCAACCGCCGAAGCAAGCGCGCCCGCCGCCTTTTTAGGCTCGCTGACGATAGGGCAGTAGAGGTGGGGAATATGCTTATACATATTAAATTCGACCTTCTTGGGGTCAATAAGTATGAGCTTCAGCTCTTCGGGCTTTGCCTTATAGAGAATGCTCATAATTATGCAGTTGATACAGATAGACTTACCCGAGCCCGTAGTACCCGCGATAAGAAGGTGGGGCATCTTTCCGATGTCAAAGTAAATGGGATTACCGCCGACGTCCATACCGAGCGCCGCCGTAAGCTTGCTCTTTGAGTCGGTAAATCTTGGGTTATCTATGAGGTCGCGCAGATAAACGGTAGCGCGCGTTTCGTTTGGTACTTCGATACCGACTGCCGCCTTGCCGGGTATCGGCGCTTCTATACGAACGCCCGCCGTTGCGAGATTGAGCGCGATATCGTCAACGAGATTAGCTATAGAGCGAACTCTCGTGCCGACCTCGGGCTTCAGCTCGTAGCGCGTTATCGTAGGACCGCGCGAGTAAGTAATGCTCTGTACGCCGACCTTAAAGCTCCTGAGCGTTTCAACGAGAAGAGCGGCTCTGTCCTGAAGCTCCTTGGTATGGTCTGCCGTGTCAACGTCGTTGTTTTTGTTGAGCAGGTCAACGGACGGGAATATGTAAGGCGTGATTATCTCGGGAACTGCTTCTACGTCTGAAAGAGCAACGGCTTCCATATCGGAAAGAAGCTCGTCGGAGCTCATTTCCGTCATTTCGATGGGCGTGGCTTCTTCCTTGGGCGCTTCGGGCGCGGGAGTGGGTGCCGCTGGCGTCTCGAAGCTCTTCATTACACTGTCGAGGTTATCGTATTCATTTGCGTCGAACGTCGCGTCTCCGCCGAAGTCAAGCGGCACGTCGGGAGAGGGCGTCGGCGTTGGCTCAGACTTTGGTTCAGGCTCCTGCGCTACCTTGGGCAGAGGAACGAACTCGTCGCTGTTTTCCGCAAAAGCGGGGGGAACGAACGTCGGCTGCGCCGCGTTTGCCGTCGTCTCTCGGCTTTCCTTTTTTTCTTCCTTTACCGCTTTTTGGGGAACGGCTGCCGCAACGACCTTGGTCTTTTTCTTAGGCTCTTCCTCTACGACCTCGTCCTCGTATTCCTCTTCAAGCTCTGCTTCTTCTGCTCTTCGCTCCGCGTTTTCAACGTGCTTTTCTCTTATCTTGCCAAGCACGTAATTGGGGGTAAGTCCTACCGCGAAAAGCGCGCATATTACGAGGAGAATTGACAAAAGAATTATGGCGGGGATAGGACCTATATTGAGGAACAGACAGCCGATAATTCCGCCTATAACGCCGCCTCCCTCGCCGTCCCAGCCGTCGGAGAAGAAGGACGCGATATCAAAGTCGCTCTGGTCTGCTATCACGGCTACGAACGCCGAGAAGAATACGAGCAAAAGGAAGGCTGTAACCGAAACGGAAGCGAGCCTTTTGGAAGCCTTTTTATAGTCCTCGCCCGACTTGTTCGTATAGTCGTGCGCCACGTTGAAGTAGCACCATCTTGCGCCGACGTATCCAAGCACGACCGTGAAAAGGTAAACGCCCACGCCGAATATGGCAGAGAAGAAGGACGTTATGCCCTCGCCGAGCGCGCCCGTGTCGCCGCCCGCGATGCCGAGTATGATTATGACCGCCATTATAATCGAGAATATGACGAACACCCAAGGCGTTACGACCGCCACGGCACTCCTTTTATTTGGATTGCTCGGCGCGCTCTTCTGAGGCGCGATCTTTTTATTTACGGGTGCTTTTTTTGCGCCGCCCGCACTTTTTTTCTTCTTCTTTTTCGTTGCCATTTTACTCTCCTTTTATACATATTTCCCAATCGTTGGGGGATAATATTACTTAAACGTATATTCCTAATAATTATATCACAATGTGTGAAAAATGTCAATCAAAAAATGTGTGGGGATGCGGGGATGCGTCCACCTTTTTTTCGAAAAAGGTGGAGCCAAAAAACTCGTTGACAGAAAAAAATATAAAGGATAGTGGGGGAGTCTGTGTTTTCCCATAATCCGTAGGGCGGGGGCTTGTCCCCACCGTGACAAAAACGTACGGCGTGAACCTATATGTTTGTTATAATCCGTAGGGGGCGACGTCCTCGACGCCCCGTGAGATGCCGCACGAAAGTAACATTTGCGCACACAAACGGCGGCAGCAAGCCACCGCCCTACGAAAGAATGATTATCGCCCGTAACGGACAGTCGAGGACGCCTGTCCCTACAAAAAGGAGCGAATTTACGGCGAAAATCTTTGTCAGCACCCACTCCCCACGCAAATCTATCTTTATTTATTTTTTGGGGTGGCGGCACCCAAAAAATTGCGCGAGCAATTCTTTGAAGGACACAATAAACGAACGTTTCCGTTTTTTTATACAAAATTGCTTCCGATGTGTTCGTATAAACCTTAGCCACCCCTTTTGCCCAAAAGTTTTTTGGCGCTACCTTTTTTTCAAAAAAGGTAGCAAAAACCGCATCCCC
>JAZOON010000103.1:0-4643 GCA_045655045.1 Eubacteriales bacterium
AAATGCATTTCGCTTTTGTATACGGCGGATATTTTTTCGGCAAGGGATAAAAGCTCGGTGTCATTAGCCGCGCCCTTCACAAGATTTGATATCGGAACTGTTGACGTGAAATGCTTCAAAAATTCCGAGACAATGTCGGGAGTTACTATCATAAGAATGTATTTTTCACGCTCTATGGTCTCAAATCGGTGCATCTGATTTGGGAAAACGATGAACAGATCTCCCGCCGATACCTGATATTCGACAGTGTCTACGGTCACCTTCGTGCTGCCGCTTTTTATAAGCGCAAGCTCTATATGGTAGTGCAAATGCGAGGTATAACCCAGAGTCTTATTTGAATATTCCGAGTCGCGGCAATAAAAGTCGTAGGATTTATTTTCGTAAAAAGCCTTCATGACAGCTCCTTTAAATCTTAATTGAATATATTATACCACAATATTTGTCTTATTTCAAGTATAAAACGCTATTTTTGACTTTCGGTATAAAAGCAATTTGTAAACGGAACAATAAGGAAAAAGGAGCTTTTATGAAAATTCTTTTACTGACGGGCGGTATGGAAAACGGCGGCGCGGAGACGCACGTTTACGAGCTTGCGAGAGGACTTATTCGTCGCGGTCACTGTGTAGTTTTGGTATCAATGGGCGGGCGGCTTGCCGACGTGCTCTCAAAGGAGGGTGTGGAGTGTCTCGTTGTGCCTACGGCGAAAAAAACTCCGCGCGCGGTATTCGAGCTCAGAAGGGTGATTGAAAGGATAATTTCCGAGAAAAAAATTGACGTGGTCCACTCGCACACTCGAATCACGTCGTCGGTCGCTTTTTTTGTTTGCAGAAAAACGTGTGTTCCTCTCGTCACAACGGCTCACGCAAGCTTTGCCTATAAAGTGGTATTTAGACCGTTTGAGCGGTGGGGAAACGCTGTGATAGCCGTAAGTCAGGACATAGGGCAGAGGCTTATAGATGCGGGGAGGGTAGTACCCGACAACGTAAGCGTTATCCCAAACGGAATAGATACCGAAAAATTCAAGCCGAACATGTGGGGCGAAAAAAAGTCGGTATGCTTTCTGAGCCGACTTGACGGCGATTGCTCGCTCGCTGCCGAAACGCTGTGCAGAATTGCCCCGAGCATTTGTAGGCGGTTTGAGAGCGTCTGTATATATATCGGCGGTGACGGAGAGAGGCTTTCACGTGTCACGGAGCTTTCCGAGAGTGCAAATAAGGAGATTGGAGAGCAGAGGGTGTTTGCTGTTGGCAGAGTGACGGACGTTCCCGATTTTCTGTCGCATGCGGCAGTTTTCGTCGGCGTATCGCGAGCCGCGCTTGAGGCAATGAGCTGCGGAGTACCCGTGATCCTCGCGGGGAACGAGGGGTATCTTGGAGTTTTGGACGAAAACGTCATGGGTTTAGCCGAGACTACGAATTTTTGCTGTCGCGGGGAGGCTCAAATAGATGAAGCTAAGCTTGAAAAAGACGTTCTTGACGTTCTCGGAATGAGTGATGGGCAACGGGAGCTTCGCGGAAAATATTTAAGGGAGTACGTAAAAAATCATCATTCGGAGTCGGAGACGGTAAGACAGACCGAGCAGATCTACGAGTGCGTAAGCTGCGCGGATAAAGCCCAAAAGGGCGGCGTACTTCTGTGCGGATATTACGGATTTAACAATTTGGGTGACGACGCACTTTTACGAGCCGCTATAACAAGAGTTAAAGCCACTTATCCCGATACTCCCATATGTGCGCTCACTGCTAAGGGCAAGAAGGACAGTCTGAAATTTGGAGTGAGATGCGCCAAAAGATACTCTCCCACAAGTCTGAGACGGGAAATCAGAAAGGCAGCGGTCGTGGTGTTCGGCGGCGGCACTCTTTTGCAGAACGGAACGTCAAGGCGGTCTATCCTTTATTACCTTAGTATACTTTTATACGCTCAGAAAAACGGCATTCCTTGCGAGCTTTGGGGAAACGGGATAGGGAATATCGGGGGGAGATATTACAGACGAAAAACAGCCCGCGCTCTATCGGGCTGTAGGTATCTTGAATTTCGCGATCGGGCGTCAGCCAAGGAAGCAGAGAGGCTGCTTCGGGAATTCGGATCTAATATTCCACAAATATCCGTATCGGATGACCTCGCCTCGCACCTTGAGCCGTGTAGCGAGGAGAGGCTTTCCTATATACTGTCAAGGCTCGGACTTGATAGGGCTACACCAATAGCCGTAGTTGCCGTTCGCGGAACGGAAAAGCAGGGATTTAAGAACGTTATGGAGCGTCACGTGTCGGTCATTGCTGCTGAGAAGCTTACTCCCGTTTTTATCCCTATGTTTCCTGACGAGGACCTTGAGCTTTGCAGGAATATCTGCAAAAGACGCGGGGGAGTGGTAGCTTATCCGTTGTCTGTATCCGATGCGATAGGACTTATAGGACACGCGACGGTGGTTCTTGCTATGAGATATCACGCCTGTGTTTTTGCAAAGAGAATGGGGACGCCCTTCGTGGGGTACGGCTCAGAGCCTAAAATAGAAAGATTTTGCCGTGAGAGGGGCGGAAAATATTTTACGGAGATCGTTTGATCTCCGTAAAATATTTTTATTCGTTTATAATGCTGAAGATTATATCACCCGTATCGGTGGTAACGTCGCAAGTGCCGCCGCTTGTCGTTCTCGGAACGTCTACGTCTCCCGTATCGGTCTTAGTGAAGAAAATTTTCTCGGAGAGCAGAGTGCCGCGCACGTCTCCAGTGTCGGTCTTTATTGATATCTCTTCCGCGTCACAGGCATCGAGAGTTACTCGACCCGTAGATGTCTCGACACAGAGCCTTCCGATAAGGCAGGACGTGAGTGTGACGTCGCCCGTATCCCGCTCAATAGACGCGTTTTCCGATACAGTAACGTCCGTAAGAAATAGCTTTCCCGTAGTTCCCTCAGACGAAAGGCTTTGGCAGATAACGCCGTCAAGCTCGGTTTTTCCCGTCTTTACGGTTATATCCAGATTTTCCTCACAGTTTACGGACGAAGCGTTTATCTCTCCCGTCGATACGCGTAAGGTGATATTTTTTGCACAAACACCCTCAAGCTCAATATCTCCCGTGGTTGCCTTGATATTTACGGAATTGCTTGCCGACGCGTAGCACTTGACGTCTCCCGTCGATACCGAAATGTCAATATCATCAAAAGAGAAATCCGAGGGCATTCCAACGTCGCTCGTTTGCGCTTTAACGTAAAGGGAAGTGTATTCCTTTGCGGGAATATAGATCGTCAGCATAGGATTTTTCGAGCTGATACCTATATTAATATGATCGTACCATTTTCTTTCATTTACGCAATCGATGGTCAAAGTGCCGTCCGATACGTACACCGAATGCTTCATTTTGGGGTTTTCATAGCAAATCACCTTGCAGGTTTCGTCCTCGGACGGCAAGAAGGATACGTCTGCGTCAAGCGTATTTATGGAAATTGAGTTGAATTCCTCACTTATTTCGTGTGTATTCGTTTCGTGCTTTGCCGTAAGAAAAATGGAGAAATTGAATTTTGCCATAGCTAATGCTCCTATGAATGTGATAATACCTGCCACGGCTAATGCGGAGGCAACGATCAGCCATATTTTTATTGATTTTTTCATTTTTTAGTCCTCCTTCCGACAAACAGCAGCTTTATACCTAAAAAGATTTTCTTTGAGAGGAATACAGTGCCTCGGGTAGCCGCCAAGCATCCGAAAGCGGAGAATATTGCAAGTCCCGAGCAAAGAATTCCAAGCCCTATAAGAGCAATACCCGCGGCAACGCTCTGGGATATAATGAAAGCTACTCCCGCCGCAGCTCCTGCAACAAGTCCCGCGGCAAATATGACGGGAACGGTCCAAAGACATATCAGGGTAGTCCATAAAACGGCGTATACGGATATAACGATAGCGAAAGCTGCTATTAAAAGAGAGAGCCAAATGGGTGATCCTAAGCAAAGCAGTACAATCTCCCACGCGCGTAGTCTTACGCCCGACGCGGCTTTTTCTTTTACTATTCTGGAAAGAGGGAACTCCGATATTATCTGAGCCGATATTTCCTCAACGGAGCCTACAGCCGCAACGGCTTCGCTCTCCGTTAGTCCTTCTTCCATTCTGTCGTCTATTATTTCACTCCAAAAGGATAAGCGCTCCTCAACGTCGCCCGACGGCAGACCCGAAAGCCTATCCTTTAGTAGGTCAAGAAATTCCTGCTTATTCATTTTCGTCCTCCTTAATTACAAATTGGTATATTGAGATAACCTCGCGCCACTCGCTCTTGAAATCCTCGATACGCCGTACTCCTTTTTCGGTTATCCGATAATATTTCCTTAGTCTGCCGTCGTGCTCCACGCTTCTGACGGTCAGCATTTCCGATAGCTCAAGCCGCTTCAAAATGGTATAGAGCGTTGATTCTGACATCTCTATATACGGCTTCATATCCTTGATGATCTTATATCCGTACGAGTCCTCGCTTTTTATGGCGGCTAATACGCAAACGTCTAAAAGACCCCGCTTCAGTTGAATATCCATACCATACCTCCTGTTACATAATACATCATATCACGTAGTATATAATTTGTCAAGAGGTTTTTGAAAAAATCGGCTGAGTCAAATTGAAATTTTCTATACAAAAACCGCTTTCACTATCGTTTTTTG
>JAZOON010000104.1:0-23124 GCA_045655045.1 Eubacteriales bacterium
ATAGAGCCAGCTTCGTCATAATCAACGTTGAAATACTTAGCAAGGTCATCAAATACCTTTTCAGCTCCATCGGAAAGCTTTTTAGACAAAGGAAGAACAGCCGCCTTGAAGGGTGCAAGGAACGGATGCAGGTGAAGAACAACACGCATATCGTTCTTTTCCGCGTCAACGATCTCCTCATCGTATGCATCAACAAGGAACGCCAGCGCAACGCGATCAGCTCCGAGAGAAGGCTCTACGACGTAAGGAGTATACTTTTCGTTAGTTTCCTGATCGAAGTACATCATATCCTTACCGCTATGCTTTGCGTGCTGAGACAAATCGTAATCAGTTCTGTCCGCAACACCCCAAAGCTCACCCCAACCGAATGGGAAGAGGAACTCAAAGTCGGTAGTTGCCTTGGAGTAGAAACAAAGCTCCTCAGCACTGTGGTCACGAAGCTTGAGATTTTCCTCTCTCATGCCGAGATCAACCAGCCACTTGCGGCAGTATTCCTTCCAGAAAGCGAACCACTCAAGATCAGTTCCGGGCTTGCAGAAGAATTCAAGCTCCATCTGCTCAAATTCACGTGTTCTGAACGTAAAGTTTCCGGGAGTGATCTCATTTCTGAAGGACTTACCTATCTGACACACACCAAAAGGAAGCTTCTTTCTTGCAGAACGCTGAATACTTGCAAAGTCAACGAAAATACCCTGTGCAGTTTCAGGGCGGAGATAAAGCTCAGTTGAGGAATCCTCCGTAACACCTTGATACGTCTTAAACATAAGGTTAAACTTTTTAATCTCGGTAAACTCCTTGCTTCCGCAATCGGGGCAAGCTATTCCCTTTTCCTTGATATAGTCTGCCATTTGCGCAAACGTCCAGCCCGCGGGATTATCCTCAAGCCCATTTTGGAAAGCATATTCTTCTATAAGTTTATCTGCTCTGTGACGGGTTTTACAGCTCTTGCAGTCCATAAGAGGATCTGAAAAGCCGCCGACGTGTCCCGACGCTACCCATGTTTCGGGATTCATTATTATAGCACTGTCAAGACCGACGTTATATTTACATTCCTGAACAAACTTCTTCCACCAAGCCTTTTTTACGTTGTTCTTAAACTCAACGCCAAGAGGTCCGTAGTCCCATGAGTTTGCAAGTCCGCCGTAAATTTCCGAGCCGGGGAAAATAAAGCCTCTGTTTTTACACAAAGCAACGATTTTGTCCATTGTCTTATCTGAATTATTCATTTTTTGTCCTTCCTTACACAAATCTTCTTTTATTTTATCATTGTATCACAATTTGTCAAAAATGTCAATATATTTATTAAATAAGTAATATAGAAAACTGTTTTACTTTTTTTAATACCTTACATTTTTTGTTTTTCCTATTGCGTTTTTTGGAGATTTGTGGTAAAATAAAGGATATATTATCAAATTCAAACCAAAACACGGAGGTTTTTATGAAAGCAAGTGATATCGTTATGCTTGTGACTATTGCTTTTTATATGGTTGCAATGGTTGTCATAGGCGTATATTTCACAAAGAAAAACAAATCGACCGACGATTTTTATCTCGGCGGAAGAAGACTCGGTCCTTTCGTAACGGCAATGAGCGCCGAAGCGTCGGATATGTCAAGTTGGCTTCTTATGGGACTGCCAGGAGTTGCTCTTGCGACGGGAATCGCTGAAGCGTTCTGGACTGCGGCAGGTCTTGCGATAGGTACGTATCTTAACTGGTTGATCGTAGCAAAAAGAATTCGTACGTATTCCGAAAAGGTAAACGCAAATACAATTCCCGACTTTTTCTCCAACAGATTTCACGACAAATCGGGTATGCTCACTCTCGCGGCGGCAATCATCATTATTGTTTTCTTCGTTCCCTACACCGCTTCGGGATTTGCGTCCGTCGGTAAGCTCTTCAACTCACTGTTCGGCGTTAATTACCACGTTGCAATGATAGTAGGCGCAGCGGTCATCGTCGCTTACACCATGGCGGGTGGATTTCTCGCCGCAAGCACGACGGACTTTCTCCAGAGCATCATTATGACTATTGCACTGATAGTCGTAGTTGTATTCGGAATTTCCTCGGTTGACGGCATGGCAAACGTCACGAGTGCTGTCAACGACCTTCCCGGATATTTGAGTCTTACCAATCTTTTCAACGGAGAAAGCTTCTCGGCAACTCCCTTCTCCTTCCTCGCTATCGTATCAACACTTGCTTGGGGACTTGGATATTTCGGTATGCCACACATTCTTCTGCGCTTTATGGCTATTGAGGATAAAAACAAGCTTAAGACATCTCGTAGAGTTGCTTCCATTTGGGTGGTTATCTCTATGGGCGTTGCAATATTCATAGGTGTCGTTGGATACGCTATGGTAAATGCGGGAGTAGTTTCACTCTCCGACCCAGAGAGAATAATTATTGAAATAGCTAAGCTTCTCAGCACTTACGGTTGGATACTCGCAATAATTGCGGGACTTATAATCGCGGGTATTCTCGCATCTATTATGTCAACCTCCGATTCTCAGCTTCTTGCGGCGGCATCCAGTGTATCCGAGAACATAGTAAGAAGATTTATAAAGAAGGACATCAAGCCTAAAAACAATATGCTCGTTGCCCGTATAACCGTTGCGGCTATTTCCGTAGTTTCAGTACTTTTCGCTTGGGATCCCAACAGCTCCGTATTTAAGATCGTATCGTTTGCTTGGGCAGGCTTCGGCGCTGCGTTTGCTCCCTTGGTACTCTTTGCTCTCTTCTGGAAACGTACTACGAAGTGGGGCGCTCTCGCCGGTATAATATCGGGTGGCGCGTCTGCAATTATATGGGAATACGTGGTTACTCCCTTCGGTGTTTCTCACGGTATAGATGCTCTCACTATTTACGAGCTTCTTCCCGCATTCATTATAAGCTGCATCTTCATCGTTGTCGTCAGCCTTGCTACCAAAGCTCCCGACAAGGAAATAATCGAAGAATTTGAAGAAGTAAAAGCTCAAGGAACGATATAAAAATTACGGCTCGTCAGCCTTGCCTTGTTAAAATGGGGTAGTCTCAAATTTGCATTTGACACAACCCCATTATTTTATAATGTTTTTGCGCTATTCAATTTATTATTCCTTAGCGTCTCTTAACTTTATCGCAACGTCAGGATAGTTTGTCATAATGACGTCTACGCCATTATCAAGAAGCATTTGTATATCCTCGGGCTTGTCTGCCGTCCATGCGTGTACCCGTATTCCCTTATCGTGGCAGTTCGCCACAAAATCGGGGATCTGCCTTATTACTTCTTTATCGGGGTGCGTTGCCTTAGCACCAAGCTTAAGGCAGTAATCCCACGGGTCAAGGAGATTGAAGGCGTGCAAGGGCGCGATAAACGCATCGGGAATCTGCTCCTTTACTCTGCGTATCTGATAATGGTTGAAGCAAGAGTATATGATCTTCTCTTCCATTTTGTGACGCTTGGCAATATCGGCGCACACCCCGATTATTTCGGGTGTCTTTTCTTTTATTTCAACGTTTACGATCATATCGAGAGGCGCAACCAAATCGTACACCTCGTCAAGTGTTGCTACCTTATATCCCTTTCTCTGACCGCCGAAAAATCCGTATCCGAAATCCATCAGCTTAAGCTCTGCAAGAGTATATTCAGGTACGGTTCCCCGCATATTGGTCATACGGTCAAGGGTGTTGTCGTGAAATATTACCACCTGTCCGTCCAACGTAAGACGAACGTCAAGCTCTATACCGTCCGCACCCATTTTATGAGCAAGTTCAAATGCTTCCATAGTATTATCGGGCTCGTACGCGCTCGCACCTCTGTGTGCGAAGATCAATGTTTTGTCAATAATAGGTTTCATACTGTTCTCCCGTGAATTTATAATTAACTGTTGAATAACGATACGGAGTTATTATACGCCGTACCCACTTGCTTATAGTTAAGAGCGTCGCTGTATATCTTTACGTCCGCCAAAGAAAAGTCGGTCATAAAGTATTGAGCCGTGCAATTCGTACCGTCTTTTTTGATGTCAGCTCCGAAGCAGAAGGTCGTCGCAAGCGCTTCCTCGGGATGCGCTTTTACCCTGCCGATTCTTAAGCCGCTGCCTGCAAGCACTCCGTTAACGTAAATATACGTATACGTCGTATCCGTATCGCTGTCATACTGCACCGTAGCCACGATATGCGTAAGCTCGCCCGACGAAGCGGTCGTCGCCACCTTTATACCGCCGTCCTCCGTGTACGTATACAGATAAGGCTTACCGCCATCGTCTGCAAGTCCCCAGCCTCCCGGAGAATCCGTTCCGCAAACGATACCCTGAGTGCCGTTCGGCGCGCGGTTTACATACAGTGCCTCTATAGAAAATCCCTTTTCACTGTTATAAAACTCCGATATGCTCGTAGCGTTATAATCCTTAAAGGTTACCTCTGCGTATTGTCTCGATGCTTTGACGTTCAACGCGCCGACGGTCTTGTTTTTCCCATTAAAGGTAAGCGACGTATCGGACACCGTTGCGCCTTTAAGAACCGTATTGAACTTACCGTTGGTGTCACTTACAACTCCGCCGTTGAATTCAAAGTCGGTATATACTGTCGGAAGCTCCGCGCTCAGCTCTGCTCCGTTTTCTGATATACTTAATTCAGCGCTTTGCGTATTACTTCTTGCGCCCCACGAATCCACGGCTGTTATTGACACGGTATATTCTCCCACCTTGATAAACTCCGACGGAATGGAAATAATAACGGTTTTCGCCATATCAGCGGGTGTGGCGGCGATATAAAAATCAGTAATATACTTATACGTTTTTGAAGCGTTAGTTGATTTGTCCTTCACCGTCATCTCGTAGTGATGTATCAAATCGTCGTCCTTACCTGCGGTAAAGCTGATCGCTACGTTTGACAGCACACCCGTACCCGATGACAGGCTCTTCTTTATCTTTATCTCACCATCAAGCATAGGAGCTTGATTGACGTTCTTCCTGTCCGCCCGATATTTATTAAGATGCGCTCCGTCAGCAGTCGGATGCGGAAGTTCCCACGGCTCTTTTATGGTAGTATTTTGTGAAAAATACATTCTCGTAAGTCTGAGATTTCCATTTCCGTCAATCTGAACTAAAATACCAGTTGATACGTCCAGGCGCTTAGGCGGCTTTGTTCCATCAACGTTTTCAAACAGATTTTCAACGAAAACGTTTCTCACCGCGCCGCAACCGAGCGACGTAAACGAGGTTTGCATTATAGACCTTTCATCATTCAAGGGAAAATGCAAATGCCCGCTAAAGGTCACTACCTGCGGATATTTTGAAAGTGTTTGAGTAAGATACTTAGTAGCCAGATTTTTCTTGTTGATTTCATCGTTGCTTCCGTACACCGTTTTATAAATCATAGGATGAGTATAAATGAACACGTACGAATCGGGTGACTCCGACGTTATAGCCTTAAGCGTAGCATCAAGCCATTCAAGAACGTCAGCGTCGTAAGGCGCGTAATCCGCGTATTTCTTAGGCTCTATAAATATAAAGTGATATCCGCCGACAACGCAATGGTACGCACCCTTATCCAACATAGAAAGGTCCGTAGCGCACCCAAAATACCTGTCTCCCATAACGTCGTAAAAATCGGTAAGAAAAACCTTTTCTGTATTTGGATCATGGTCGTTATCGTGATTACCCGTCGTCAGCATTATATTATTGATACCGTAACCGTCAACAATATTTTTCAACTGCTCGATCTCGGTTTTCTTTCCGTGGTCGGCTATATCTCCCGCCATAGCAATAGCGTCAAGTCCGTCCTTGTCAAGCACGCTTGCCTTCTCCTTCAGCTGTGATATGGCGCTTCGGAAATATTGCTCAGCCTGATCGTTTTCAGTACCCGTCAGATGAACGTCGGAAATTGAACCGAAGGACAAAACCACGTTGCTCTCGTCGAACACGGTATCCTGAGTGATAACGGTGTCGGACGGGGTATCGGAAGGCTCATCATCTGAGCCTTCCGACGAAACGTCCGTCTCAAGTACGATATCTGTCAAATCTCCGGCGCACGCCGACAAAAACGTCATCGCCATAAGTAAGCAAAGCAACGCCAAAAGCATCTTTTTAAAGGATGTTTTCATATATCTCTCCTTTTTATTAGTTTTTTAGGTTCACAAAACCCTTGCAATCTGAGTAAAGCTTACCGTCAAACGTAAAGCTTATCGGCTTTTCACTGTTGATATATACTGTGTGGGTACGGTCATAGCCTATAAGCTCAATAACACCGTTTGAAATCACAGATTTACCACCGTAAACCGATATTTTACCGTCACGAACGTTTACAAATATTTTACCGAGTACAGTTTCCTCAAGGCACTTAAAATGCTCGTGAACGTCGTTATCACAGCAACCGCCTTGAGTATCAACGTCGAGTCTGTAACCGTCCATTATGAGCTTACAGGTAAGGAAACCTCCGTTTACAGGCGCGCTCTTTTGCGTTCGGTACCAGCCAGATATCATAGGTATATAGCATTCTCCAAAGCTCTGTATTTCCTTTTTTCCTCTATATGCCGTTTCCCTCGGCTCGCAGTAAGAATAAGCGTCATCATATACGGGCTGCTCCTTATCGGGAACAAGAGCCTCAAGGGTTATCGACGGATCTACACAAAAGCCCCACATAAGATCATCGCCTACTAATTGCATACATCCCCCCATACTGTCAAAAAGCTCAGAGATATACTGCTCTTTTCCCGTAAGGAGATAAAGATAATAAAGGGCATAGTTCTTCCACGCCGTCCAACCGTGGTCGGCAGTAATGAAATTTCCGAATTTCAGCACGTCGTACTGCGGCTCCCAAAATCTTATCGTAGAGCCTCTCATACGAGAATCAGGGATAAGATTCATTTCAAGACATCTGTGCTTTTCAAGTATCTTTTCTGCCGCTTCTATATACCTTCCGCGCTCATTCTCAGGAAGAGTCAGCGCAAAGTACGCCATTTGAAGAGCTGAACAGCTTATCATTCCGTCCTCAAAGGTAGCCTCTCCCTCTGTTCCTATATTGTCACCGTGAGCTACGAGGTCATCTATGGCTTTACGGGCAGAAGCATAATGCCTTTCGTATCTTTCCTTGAACATTTCATTATCCGAATACTTCTTTTCATACTCGGCAAACTCTAAAACGGACTTAGCAATATAGCATACACAGGTATAGTGGGCTTTTCCGTTATAATAAGCCCCGTCGTCCTTTTGGGTGCTTATGAGGAAATCTGTCAGAATATTTCCTATTTCAAGAAGCTCCGCCTCGTTCCCTACTCCCGCCTCACAGTAGTCTGTAATAAGGCTCACCATATACGCCGTATTCTGTATGCGATTGGGAATTACGGTAGGCAGCTTTGTCTCGCGGGAATACATAAGGTAAAACAGCTCGTCAAACGCCTTCTCTAAAGCTTTTTTTCGTTCCTCGTCGGGGCGATGCTTTTGCTCAAGTATCAAGCTGAATAGCCCGAGCCAGCTCTCAACGTGCGTGGTAGCCTTTTGCGGCTTTTGCAAAGCGAAGTCAGCAGCTTTTTTCAGATAATACGACCAACTCGCTCTGCGGTGGTAGATTGCTTCGGAGATAAACCGCCCGTCAGTGACAATTATCTTGTGTGTTCCGTCAGAGCCGTCGTCGTCTGTCCGTATATTCTCATTTGTGTATCCGATAGCTTGTACCTTGGGCACCTCGTCCCCGATAACGCTACATCTGTCAAGACCTAAAAAAGGTATTCCCGTGTTTTTATAAAGATCGTCTGGATAGGCCTCTACGCTATCACAGTTAAACAGAATTATCTTATATTTCAGTTCTTCGCCCGCTTTCACCGTACTCACAGCAGGATGTCTTTCGGGAATATTTCCGTTTTTCAGCAGAAGCAGTTCTGTTGTATAGATACGGTGTCCGTAATAGATACCCGAGCTATACCTTGTTTCGTTATACATATGACGCCAGCTCGCCACAGGAGTGTCACAGCCTATACCGACTACGTTTCCGTTCGGAGATGAAAAATATCCCCAAAGATGTGTTCTCTCACATCTCAACGTAGTTGGAAAAAGCTTATCTCCCCATTCGGGATAGGTATCCATATACGTATCTATTCCAAGCCTCAAAACCACTGCGTCGGGCGTGATATCTACGTCGGTTTTGTTTTTTATGCTGACGTTATATATAAATTGCTCATCCTTAAGCTCTGTTTCAAGCTTCAGGGAAAGTCCATCCCCGTTTTCCGCATAAAGCGACGGTGGGTATTTATCGGACAGCAAAAGCTTCATCTTTCCTGTATCAAGCTTCATTTTTTTCTCCAAAATACATCGTATAATTTCCGCTTCCCGAGCGTATTACCGCCTCGGCATGTTCAAATATCCACTTGTTCTGCGGCTGCACCACGATATGCGCTCTGTCGGGATATTCCGCGCGTGCGGGCCAGAATGCGAATTTTGGAGCACAGAGACGGTAAAGCTCGAAGCTTCCGCCCTTATTTCCGTGGTGACCTATCTGAAGCACGTCGCACTTGATATCTTCCTCATACATTTTTACAAGGTATCCCGCGCCCTCCTCGGTAACGTCGGCAAGGAAGAAGAAACGTGTATTATCAGAATTAACCACAACGTCAAAGGCAATGGTAGCCGCGCCGTTTATCTCAAACATAAAATTGGGATATATATCCTCGTGGCTGTAAAGTACGTTCATAGAGATACCGGGGAAAGAAAGTGTCTGTCCCGTATGTACCTTTGCATACACGCACCCCTCGAAATCCTTACATTTTTTTGCGTGAGCGAAAATGTGCGGTGGGTTATCGAGTCTTGAATGGATAAAGTCGGTGGGATCGTTACCAATGAGCATCTTCACGGTAACCCTATCCTTATAATACTTTACGAAGCTGTTGTACACTCCGCAATGGTCGATGTGAGCGTGGGTTATGACCCAAGCGGTAATAACCAAATTCTCAATTCCCTCGGGCTTTTGTTCAAGCATAAGGTCGTACAGAAATTTCGCATCGTTGTCGTTCCAACCGCCGTCAATAACTATGAAGTTTCCGTCCTCGAGACGGATAAGATATCCCATACCGCCAACCACACGAGGATCAGAATAATCAAGACCTATCTGCGTTACGGCTACATCACAGACCTTTTCATAACCGTAAGCCTTCGTGGGCAGAGCGAGATCTCTTTGCGAGATCACACGGAGAGTCTTGCAACGCTTAAGATAATAAACGTGTACGCAAGCATTTTCCTTAGTGTAGGTAGCCGCCGACACAGACGCGTTATCAACTTCCTGATATTTCTCAAAACCAAGATGCTCGAGACTCTCGGTATACGAGCCGAAGCTATCGGGCGTAATATCCGCCCAATACAGCATCAGGGCGTTATCTCCCGCGTCGTATATGCTGTCGGTATTTCTACCAAGCACACTAAAGGGCATACCCGTATAAAAGCTTGCCTCCGACACCTTATTTTCCGTTTCTATATTTTTATTGTCATTCATAAATTCACCTTATCAGTATAACCGTGTATAATCTCCGTCCTCGTCCGTGTCACCCGTAACGTTTTCGCCGAGATCTATTTTTTCAGCAAAGGATATCGTATAATTTCCGTCACCCGAGCGAGCGATAATTGCAACGTTTTCAAGCAACCATTTGTTCTGCGACATTTTGACTATGTAATCGCGCTCGCAATACTCGCTTGAAGCGGGCCAGAGGGCAATATCGGGAGCGCAAAGCTTATAAAGCGCAAGGCTACCACCCTTGTTTCCGTGGTGTCCTACCTGCATAACGTCGCACTTCATGTCCTCTCCGTACATATTCACTATACGTCCCGCACCTACCTCCGTAACGTCGGCAAGGAACACAAAGCGAGTGCCGTCCTTCGTCACCGTAGCGTCAAGAGCTATATCCGCGCCACTGTTCACCTCGGGCATAAAATTGGGATATACGTCCTCGTGAGTATAAAGGACTCTGAGTGTAATTCCGGGGAGGAAAAGCTGCTGTCCCGTATGTATCTTCATATACTTACAGCCCGAGTACGTCTTACATCTCTGAGAGTAGTTAAAGCCTCTTACGGACTCCTCTAAGTTTGCGTTTATGTAGTCCGAGACGTCGTTGCCTATAAGCGTCTGGACGGTAACCTCGTCCTTATAATACCTTGCAAATTCGTTATACACTCCGAAATGGTCCTTGTGGCTGTGCGTTACTATCCACGCCCTTATGACGATATCATCGTTCGGCGTTTGCTCTCTCATAAGCTTGTAGAGGGTTTCGGCATTGGTTTTGAGTGGATCTCCGCCATCGATGACCGCAAACGTACCGTCCTCAAGCAAAATGAGATATCCCATTCCGCCAAGGATCTCCTTGTCCGAGTAATCAAGTCCGAGCTGGGTAACCGCAACGTCGCATACCTTGGTATATTCGGTTGAATTGGTTGGAAGAAGCGCATTGTTCTGAGTTATGACCCTCAGCTCCGACACCCTCTTCAGATAATAAACATGTACCATTGCCTTATTCTTGACGTAGGTAGCTGCCAATACAGAATTATCCTCGGCGAAGGACTGATATTTTTCAAAGCCGCGCTCCTCAAGCTTTGAGGTGTATGCGCCAAACGATTCAGCGCCCGCGTTCGCCCAATAGAGCATCATCGTGTTGTCGTACGCATCGTATATGCTATCCGTTCGTCTACCGTTCACGTCCAGAGGAACATCCTTGTAATAGGTAGCGTTGCCGCCCTTGTCGGAGCTTACCTTATCCTTAAGCAAGCAAAGATTTGCCAAGCCCTCGCCGTCGGTGTACCACGAATAGGTTATCATATCGGTAAATTCGGCGACAGCCGCCTCCATAGCCTCTGCGGTCCACGCGAAAACAACTATTTTGTTACCAATAAAATCTATAGTATAACCCTCGGGAGAGGTAACTGCCTCAACCTCGGCAGTCTCCTTGTAGGCTGTGTTTCCGAAAAGTATCTGTAATGCCTCGGGATCCTCGGCTGCACCGTCGTTTTTCGACGGAACAGCGACGCCCGTAATTGACCTTATCGCACCGTACAGCTTGTTTACTAAGTCCTTATTCATATACCCCGCCGTATCGGAACGGATTATGGTGTAATTTGGCTTTCCGTCCTCAATAAGAACGGCAACGTCGGCAGAAGCCGTATAAAGCATATCCCCCGCCAATACGCCGGTAGCATCAGCACCAAGATAAGTATCGGCAAAATATCTGAGAGCCTCAACGGTAATGCTGTCGGTCTTTCCCGTTATAACGACCTTGTTTCCAACGACGGCTATCGCATATTCCGTTTTGGATAGCTTGTCAAGAACCTCCTTCGTCTCGGGACGGTTGGTATGTCCTATAAGTATTTCACGAGCCTCGGGATCCGCCTCCTCACCTGATTTGAGAAAATCGGTCTCGTATGCGTTTGACTGTCCCGATACGGACATCAGCCGTCCGTAGAAAATAGAGATCTCGTCAAGCAGCTTGACCGACGAGCTGTCGGGACGGATTATAGCGTAATCCAAAAACGATATATCGGGAATATCAGTCTCGTCCTCATTCTTTTTTTTGCAGGAGAACAGACCTGTTATCATAATGAGTGAAAGTATAAGAAGGAGAATTCGTTTAATAATTTTCACACTTAACCTCCTTGTGTCTATCGAAAATTTAACGTTTTATAATGGGGCGCCCCATATTGAGCGCCCCACGGGGTTGAGATAAAATTTTTATTTCAATTTTTCGTATGCATTTCCCCAGGAGCTTGGTGACGTTTCAATAGCTTCACCAACCAACGCGTCAAGCAGATCAGACGCTTGAATTACGTCCTTGGGCGAAATTAAGATAAATTCCATATTTGGATGTAAATATTTCATAATATCAACCTCCCGAAGTTCCGTCAGGGTTATCGCCGTTCGTTATGATTGCGTTAAGGATATCGCGCTGATCCTTGGTATAGCAGCTATAGAGCGTTTGTCCCTCAACGACCGTTTTCTTCACGCCGTCCTCAAAGTAGACCTCTCCAACAGATAGCTCGTTATTCCATTTATAAACGCCCTCTTCCTTGGTATTATCGGTTGTTACGTCGTCAAGAGCGTCTCTCGCTACGTTATAGATAACTCTCGTCTGTTCGTCAGCCGCGTATATCGTGAAGATTTCTTTTTCACCAACGGAAACTCTCAGGAATGCAGTTCCGCTTATTTCCGCCTTGTAAAGATTGTAGGGCAAGCCTATGATAGAGCCTGCTATATTGCCTGCCTTACCCTCGAACCAGTCGGTAGCCACAACCGATACGTACGCCTTGTCTCCGTTCTCAAAGCCATTAGCCGCGGTGGAGATAGCGTCGAGAGCATCGTGAGTAAGAGCTCCTGCCTTATTTATAAACGCCTTGGGGGATATGATAATACCCTTTGATACCGTAGCGCTGGTTCCGAAGATCTTTTGAATTCTTGCTATAGCGTCCATAGAAACGTCAGCTATAAAGCGAAGTCCCGTGTGCTCGGAAATACGAACAGCCGCGCCGTCGCGCATATCGAGAGCAAGCTTGGTCTCTGTGTTGACATACTTGTATATCGTATTTGCGCAAGCAGTTCCCGTAATAGCTCCGTACTGACCGAAATCAGTCAAGGTTAAAATACCTTCGTCTTTATTTGTATATCCTGCAAAATGTCCTGCGAGCAGACCTCCGGAAGCAGTTCCTTGAGAAGAAATATTACCAAAGTTCGTGCAGTTAATAGCCGTTGTATAACGGTAGTCACAGCCTATAAATCCGCCAACCGCAATATTGTCCGTATTAGTTACCTTACCGTTAGCTGATATTGCTCCAAAATTATTACAGTTTATAAAAGTTTCAGTACCTGCCGCATTACCGATGATTCCACCAATATGAACTCTTTGCGCCGCGGACTTAAAATTAATATCCATATTGGCAAAATTATTGCAGTTATAATAAACACTCTTTTTAACATCTTGAGTAATTCCAACAATACCGCCGATTTGTGTACGGTGTCCAAATGTAGCATTTGAGTGTGCGCTTATTGCTCCGTATACGTTACAATCCAAGAACGATGCCATATAGCTCGCTCCAACAATGCCGCCATTCATCATCTGTGTACTTGTTTGGGGATATACCATGTCCACGTACACGTCAACACCGTCAATCACAGCTCGATTGCTCGTTTTTGTATTACTTCCAGCACCGGCATAACCTGCGAGAACTCCTGCGTGCTGAGCGGCTCCGCCTGTAAATGAAACGGGCTTATTCTCGGTTCCGAAATCAATATCGGTTACCACGCTGTCGCCGGTGCTATCAGCATATGATAAAGAAGAAAAGAATCCAATTACCGCCGTACTGCCACCCGTAGGCTTCATAACGAAATCGGTTATAGCAAATCCGTCTCCGTCAAATACACCGCTGAACGTTCCTTTGATAACCGATTTGTCAAACACTTCGTCATTCAGACTTACGTCTTTCTTAAGACGGTAAAATCCGTCGAGAGGAAGCGGATTGCCTATCATTTTAATATCCGCCGCGCTGTCTATAAGTCCAACCTTACCGCTTAAATCAGCCGCGGTCGTAGATTCTGTAATATCTACCGCTGCCGTGTCTTGCGTTGCGGAGCATCCACTTACATATAAGCGTCCACCGGAGACATAATTGTAAACCTCGTTTGCTACGGTAGCCTCAATTACGTTATCAGTAATAACGAACAGAGGATTTGAAACCCCAGCCGTTGCAATAGAACCGACAATTCCAGCAATACCTAGTTTGTCGCCCGTTGCCGTAGCGGTATATGTCCCTTTCACCGTACAGCCGTCAATAAAGGATATATTCTCGCTGTGTCCTACCAAGCCGCCGACACACTCTACTGCTTTTACGCCGGTATGCTTAGCAGAAAGTGTTGCATCTACATAACAATTCTTTATTACGGTATTTCTTCCTCTTGTTTCATATGCCTCGTAGTCGCCTACAATACCGCCGATATCTATCTCTTTAGCTGCGCTGCAATCTACGGAAATCTTTCCCTCAAAGGAGCAATTAAAGAAATCTGCTTCCTTGCAGTAGCCTACAATACCACCGCAGCGCGCCTGATTGCTGCCTGCGGCAGTGGGATAAGTACATTCGCCGTATACGCTTACGTTGTTTGCTACAAGCTTATAAGTAGCGCTATTTTCACCTGCTGCACCAACAAGAAAACCGAACTGAACGTTTCCGGGATTTACTATGGTAGCAATTATCGGCGTTCCTTTAACACCGATATTGAGATTGGAAATAGTCGTTACCGCCGCAGTTGCCGCACTGCCAAACACACCGCCAACACCCGATGTTTTAAGAGCAAAGCCTTTAAGCGTTTTTCCGCGTCCGTCGAGATTTCCGTTGAAGACTGCAACGAGAGATGCCGCCGTATACACTCCGTCTTTCGTGCCATCTCTATCATCGACAGTCGAGAAATCAATATCGTTCGTTAGATAGAAATTTCCCGTAGGGGTAGCGGTTATCAAATCAATAAACTGCGCCGCTGTGGAAATTGCCGTCCAACCGTCTGCCTCAAGCGTCTCGGTTGAAGCGGGCTGCGTGTCACCCTCAACCGCATAGACGGGAAGCATGGTGAACACTAAAAGAATTGCTAAAAGGGAAACCAAAAGTTTTTTCATTCGTCTCATAATTAAGCATTTTCCTTTCATTTTGTTTTATATTTTAATATTTTGCAATATTAATAATTCTGAGTATAATCTCCGTCCTCTCCGTTCGTGCCGCTCGCTTCGCCAAGATCGGGTAGTGGCTCAACGGGTTCGGGAATGTCGGGGTTTTCCGGGATTTCAGTAACGCATTTCAAGTTTACGGTTGCCTTAATAGCAAAGTGGTCGGAAAGATAATTTTCGTTATCAGCTCCCCACTTATCTCTGCATATCTCAAACGTAAGCGTATCAAATTGCTCCTTGCTAAAGAAAATAAAGTCTATAGGCGTACCCTCGGTTATCGCGCCCCAATTCTGATACGTCACTCCGTTATCCGTCACGGGAGACGTTACCATACAGTCGTTCATAACTGCCGCCGCGCTCTTATAAGCCGTATCGGTTGAGTAGCAGTTAAAATCTCCGCACATATACACGGGGTACGGACTTTCGGCTATCCTTTCAAGCACGAGAGCAATTCCGTTTTCCTGTGCTGACTTCGATTGGTGGTCAAGGTGTACGTTGTATACATCAAGCATAGCGCCCGTGCTCTTGTGCATCAGCCTCGCCGTAACGCAAATTCTTTTGATGCTCGCGCCCCAGCCCGTAGACGGTTCGTCGGGAGTTGGAGAGAGCCAGAAGCGATCCTCTGCTTTCAGCTCCCATACGCCCTTGTCGTAGGCTATGGCAAGTCCTTCTCCGCCTGTGGCTTCTCTGCCGTACCATATCATACCGTACTTATCTGAGATCGCGTCGTCAAAGTATTCCTTCTGCTCGGGCTTTACCTCTTGCATACACACCACGCTTGCGCCCGACGCATTTATAAACGCTCCGATCGCTTGCTTTCTGTTATCCCACGCACGCGCATTTTTATCGTTCGTGTTATAATATCGGATATTGAAGGACATAAGCGTGAGATTATCAAGCGGATTACTCTCTCCGCCGTCTCCCTCTGAAGGTCCTCCCTCATTACCACCCGTCGGCGGTGTTTCATCAGAGCCGCCACTGTCGGTAGGGGAGCTTCCCTCCTCTGTTACCTCATCTGTTTCCGTCTGCGCCTCTTCTACGTCCTTCTTAGCGCAAGCGCAAAAGGAGAACAGCATAGCCGCCGCAAGAACAAGGGGCAATATAAATTTCCATATATTCTTCATATTTTACTTACAGTCACGCAGAAAGGTCACTGCCCCTTCTGCATAGCCTTTATCTCGTCCTGGAACTCATAGAATTTATTCTTTGCGTTCTCATAGCTCGTTCCCGTGTATGACGAAGAAATGTTTTTCGTCACGGAATCGTACATATCTCCGTTTTTGATATGAGAGGACACTATCTCTCTGAACGTCTGAGACATCTTATCAAGCTGATTGGTATACATTGCACCGCCGTCGATGTAAACGTTCTTGGTTATCATTTCAAGCATATCGACCGATTCGGGGCTTCCTGCATACTTTGCCTTGAGCGCCGTCTCATAGTACGCGGGTGTTACCGTACGGTAGCTCTCGGATGCCATAGCCTCCATTACCGCGCCGAAAACGTCAAGGTCGTAAAGCGGAGCCGTTGCGGGAATAGCCATTCCCGTGAAGCTATCGTGCAGATACGAATAATAGGTGTCCTGAGACTCCTCGTATTTCGGAATGGGCAGGATAGTGTATTCGGAGCTCATATTACGGATCGACGCGCTCTCAACGCCCTGAAGCCAGATGGTTGCCATAAGCGACTTTCCTCTTGAGAACATATCGTATATCTCCGACAGCTCTCCGCAGCCCGTCTCATGTGAGGGATCGTGCGCCACGCAAAGCGTTGACGGATCGGAAAACATGGCTTTCACGGTGTCGAACAGGTACGTCAGCTTATCAACGTTAAGATCAACAACGTAATAGTTACTTGCGTCCTTCTTAAGTCTGCTTATCTCGCACGACGACCAATAAGGGTCAACGCCTATATAATCCGTCGTGATAAATCCGTACATATCCTGATCGTCCTGTCCGTTGTTTCCAACGTCGTTGTAATATCGGATAGCAAGCTCCTTCTGCGCCGCGAGCGTCCATTTTTTGTTGTTTACCATATCTATAAGGTTCGGCACGTCACTCTGGCTTTCAAGCACGCTGTCGTTTACGACCGTTACGTAAAGGAAACGGTAATAGGACAGAGAAATTGCGCCCGTGGCTATGTATTGGCTTTCACCTATCGACATAGTATCGTTGAAAAGCTGCGACCAATAAGGCTTTGACAGGTTGACCTTGCTCGTCTTTTTCAAATCGTGCAGTATACCCTTGTTCGTGGCTTGAACCGTAGCGTATACGGGGGCAACCACGAGGTCGTACTGATGCATTTGCGAACGAATGTTTTCCTGAAGCGCGGTTGATATTGCAAACTGATTGCTGCCGAGAAGCTCGTTCTTGATCTTTATATTCGCGCGCTCTTCAACGTTCTGATTGCGCTTGAATATGGAGTCGTTTACGATATCTCCCGAGAAGCGCTCAACAGATACCTCGTCGAGATACCACGAGCGGTTGGTGCTTGCAATCGTAATCGTTCTTCCCTCGAAGTCAATATCTCCAAGGTCATCGTATACGTCGTACTTGTTTTTTGTCTCCTCTGCTCCCTCAGTCGTTACACCTTCGTCAGCATCTGTCTCTTCATCCTTTTTACAAGAGACGAACAGAGAGAGAAGCATACACAAGAGAAGCGCGAAGCATAAAATTCTTTTTTTCATATCATTTTTCCTTTCCTATTGTTTTTATTAATACTTTCCTAACCTGTGAGCAAGCTCGGATATTTGCTTCATATTTTCGAATGACACGGAATTTGGTATTGAGTGGTCGGACGCGAACACGTACCCACCGCCTTCCTTCATTGCGGGAATAATGCGCTCCATTTCCGCCTTCACAAGATCGATATTATCCCAAAGCTGAGCGTTTATGCCGCCGTGAAAAGCAATCTTATCGCCATATTGCTCCTTAAGCTTAAAGGGATCCATACCCGCCTTTACCTCAAGCGGATTTATCATATCAACGCCCGTCTCTATTATATCGGGCAGCAACGGCTCTATGTATCCGCACGAGTGAAGCTCGGCAACCATTCCGCGCTCGTGCGCCCAATCAACGGCTCTTTTATGGTAAGGCTTCAAAAGCTCACGGTAAGCCGTCGGTGAGAAAAACGGAGAGCCCTTATATCCCATATCGTCAAACCAGAATATACCGTCGAACTCGTAGCCTGCGTCGAGTATTTTCTGACAAAGAGCAAGAGAGGTCGTCAAATAGGTTTCAAAAATATCCGTCACCCACTCAGGCTCCTCGTACATTCCGATAAGCATATTTTCCGTTCCCGTGAGACGGGAATGAGCAACGTCAAATCCGAACCATACTGTGAGCTGCTTGAAGCGTCCATCTGCCTGCCATTTCGGGTAATTCTTTTCAAGAGCGCTCCAATTTATTCTGTCCTCATAATCCTTAAGCATTGCCGTCTTGGCTTCTTCCCAGCGTTCGGATGTACTGAAATAAAAATCCAACGCCTCGGGAGTAGAATCAAGTTCATTGAAAACCTTCTGCGTCGTTCCCCATCTGGTCGTTTCTATTCTGTATCTATCATTTTGCTCAAGTATTTTTCTTTCAAATCTCGGAGAATTGTCAGGACACACGCGTATCCATTTATCAAATCCGAAAAAGTCCTCCCACGCAACGCCTTCGGGCAAGCCCTCCTGCTTCCATCTGCGCAGCGTACCCGCCCAGGGGAGATCAAGCATAGGAATTCTGTCTATCTCCTGCTTTTTATAGGCTCGTAGTATTCTTTCTCTTTCCGTTAACGTAACCATTTTATTCCTCCGTACATAAAATCCGATTAATCTTGTACATACTAATTATACCATTAGCTTGTAGCAATCGTCAATATCACTTTTGGCAAGGATATTCGCAAAAAAGTTTAGTTTTTTACAAATATCTGTTCTTTTTTTGAGAATAAATACCATTTAAATTTATAATTAACAAAAACCTCACCCCGCAATTGGAACATTTGCACAAATAACTTTTTAGATATATTAACAAAAAAACTCTCCCTTTTTGGGGAGAGTCATTCATAAGCTTCTGCTATTGTTTTTTTCTGTAATCACCCGGAGATACGTTCATATGCTTCTTGAAAAACTGGATAAAATAGCTTTCACTTGAAAATCCAAGCTGCTCAACGATCTCCTTATTACTGATGCCCGCGCTGAGCATCCTTTTTATTCGCTCAATACGCAGTTCATCTATCATTTTCTTTATGTTTATTCCCGCGACGCGCTGAAAATCGTCGGAAAGCTTCGTTCGACTGACAAAAAACTGCTCAGACAAGGATGCTACGGAAATAGGCTTGTCACCGTCCGCGCGACTTAACAGCTCGCGTATTACGTCGTACACATAATTATCGTCGTTCTTATAAACGCTTGCCTGTATCGCGTCGGAGCTTCTCAGCACCTCGGCGACAGAATTGAGCACCACCGTCATATATCCGTACGTCTCGGGAGAGGTGTTTTCATCATTTTTACTGCTGTTACAATGTCTGTAAAGCTCGTCAAAGAGGAAAAACAGCCTTTCAAACGAATTCTCATCAAGCGGAACTACTGATACGTCGTGCTCAAAAAGCTCCTTGGCATTAAGCATATACGACGGAATACTGTCAACGAAGCCCTGAGTGTAATTTATAACTATTCGATTGGCACTGACCGTTTCACAGTCTGAAAAAATACACCCGTGATACGATCCGAGCCGAAACGCGGCAACGCAAGGTCCGCTTCCCTCATAAAGCTTGTTAGGGGCGTATATTTTATAGTTTCCGCGAGTTATTAAAATAATCTCGTATCCATTATGAAAATGAATATTCGCTTGCGGAGTAGAGTCAAACGTGCGGTTTGACACGAAAACCATTTTGTTAACGTAATATATGTGTCTGTATTCATATCCTTTTTTTGATACGGAGTTACTCATATTACACCTCCCCACAAGCAAGTATTAAAACTCTTTACCATTATATCACATTTTGAGCATACCGTCAAGACTCCGCCTGCACTCGCCCTCCGATACTCTCAAAGACGCATTTTTTATAACTGAAATATGTTTTTAGCTCTTTTCCTTATCGCAAAGTAGAAGATCATTCCGAGCAAGTAAATAGACAAAATCTCGCCGATACCCACGGTAAGCATCATAAACGGTATCGCCTGCTCCATTCCGTAGCCGTAGGAAAGCACGAACGGAATGATCAACGTATTTGCCGCTATAGGCGGAAGCGGAGCTACCCATTTCCATCGCCTTAGCGCATACGTTCCAATCGCGCCGATAAGTGTCGCAACAGGTCCTGCTATCACGTCAAGCCATACCGCCCCCGTAAGTAAATTTGCCAAGAGACATCCGAGATAAAGTCCCGGTATCGCCGCAGTCGTAAACATTGGAAGCACACACAGCATCTCGGATACCCTTATCTGTATCACTCCCGAATCAAGTCCGAACATATGCGTAATATACGTCAGCACAACGTATATCGCAGCGATAATTGCCCCTTGGCACAAAAAGATAGTTTTTGCTCTGTTTTTCATTTTTTCTCTCCATAGTTTTGTTTTTCGTGAGGATGGTTTCGAACTCACGTGTCACACATTATACCACAAAAACGGGGATATGTCAATCCCCGTTCGTTATTTTTATAATTTCCGAATACGTATAAAGCGAGCCGAGGCAAACGAGCGTTTTGCCGTCCTTTTTTGCGCACTCCACAGCCGCAAGATAAGCTTCCCCGAGACTGTCAAAGCCCTTTGCGTCAAGTCCGTTTTGGCACAGCACGTCCGCATACTCGTAAGCGTTCAATGCTCTGGGATTATCGGGAGTAAGCACAAATGCCCGCTCGCCTATATCGGCAAGTCTTGAGGCTATGTACGCATAGTCCTTGTCCTTAAGAACTCCCGTCAGCACGTACACCCTCTGCTCTCCAAAATAACGCTTGATGCTCTCCACAGCGCTGTCTATTCCCTGCGGATTGTGCGCGCCGTCGAAAATTGTAAGAGGCTCTTTTGCTATTATTTCGAATCTTGCGCTCCACGAAGCATCTTCAAGACCGTTTCTGACCGCCTCTTCTGATATATTCAGACCTTCCCTTCTGAGAATATCTACCGCGCTCACTACAAGCGACGCGTTTCTTGGCTGATACGCGCCGAGCAATTTTATACTCAAATCCTTCCATTCGCCGAAGTCAAACACTGTTCCGTCAAGCGTCGCCGATTTTACCGACAAAAGACTATAATCGACGTCAAAATATGGACTTCCGTTTTTCCTTGCCGTATCGCGTATCACCGCCGCCGCACTCAGATCCTCGCCGCCGTACAAAACGGGGCGTTCGTCCTTGATTATTCCCGCTTTCTCCGCCGCTATCTTTTCTACTGTATCTCCCAAAAACGCAGTATGATCAAGAGCAATCCCCGTAATTACGGACAAAAGCGGATTTCGAATTACGTTCGTCGAATCAAGTCTTCCTCCCATTCCCGCCTCAAGAATGACAACGTCGCATTTTTGTCTTTTGAAATACTCAAAGCCTATAGCCGTGATAAGCTCGAATTCCGTAGGCTTATCGGTCATTTTATCAGCAAACGGACGAACGTAGGTCGTTATCTCGGCAAGCTCGCTGTCGGAGATAGGCTGACCGTTAACACACATACGCTCGTTGAAAAAGCGTATATACGGAGACGTAAAAAGTCCGACTCTTATTCCACTCTCGCGGAGCACGGACGACAGCATGGAGCAAAAAGAGCCTTTTCCGTTTGTTCCCGCAACATGAATAAATCTCATTCCCTTCTGCGGTTCTCCAAGCAAGGCGCAAAGCTCCTCTATTCTTTCAAGTCCGGGCTTACAAAACGTCCAGCTTATTCCGTGTATATACTCTATTGACTCATTATAATTCATTTTTATCTCCCGTATAGTCGTTTATTAGTCTTCTGAAGGTCTTTTGTCTGAACAAAAGGCAGAGGACGAGTATCTCGATCGGAGCGATAACCAGATACAAAGGTATACGCCAAAGCACCATTATTCCGTAAAATTGATACAGCCCTATCGGCTTGATTATCATAGAACCCACTAAATGCGCGGCAGCCGAGGAAATTATTATCTGTGCCATTCCTCTTTTTTTGATCGCATATCTCGCTACCAAGCCCGACACTACTCCAACGGCTAATGCTCCAAGGCTTACGATTGGATTCAGGGGATACGACTGTCCTGAGAAAAGATAGCTCACGACGTCCGAGCATACGCCTACCAAGCCCCCGACGTACGGTCCGAAAAGAACACCCGACATAATTATCGGCAGATTTTCAAACGTAATTCTGAAAAGTCCGAAGCCGAAATTGAGAAACGTCTTGCAAAAAATACCTATAACAACACTCATAGCCACGAGCATAGCGGCAAGCGTCATGATCCTCACGGTTTTTATTGTGTTTGCACTTTTTCTCATAAAAAAATCCTCCTTTCCCTCGACATAGCGGGGCAAAGGAGAAAATACGTAAATATTCTTACCTTTCGCCGTATGAAGCGGGATGCAGAGTACCGACCGCAAATCAAGCGACTTTTCGTTCCATTGACAACTCCCCGTCCAACGGACACTTCACGCAGGTACTCTTACTCTTCTACAACTGTAAATTTGTGTTACCACAACAATATTATAGCACTTTTTTTTTGCTTGTCAATACCTTTCTTATTTTTGCCAAAAATATTTGCAATAATATTGACTAACAAATAAATTCGTGATATAATTTTTCTTATCTACAATAAAATCAGGAGTACACTATGTTTTATCAAAAATTTTCACTTTCTGACAAATATCCCGATGCTAGCCTTACCGCTTACGTATGTAACGGTGAACCCAAGGTGGCACCGCGCCCTGCCGTTATCGTTTGCCCCGGCGGCGGTTACAGCAATCTTTCACCGAGAGAAGCAGAGCCAATAGTGAGGCGCTTTTTCGGTGAAGGCTTCAACACCTACCTTCTTATGTATTCGGTAGGTGAAAAGGCTGCAAATTTCGCGCCCCTCATCCAAGCCGCACTTGCTATAAAAAAGGTAAGACAGCGCGCCGAAGAGGACAACACAGACCCCAACAAAATATTTATTCTCGGTTTTTCGGCAGGCGGACATCTTGCCGCAAGTGCGGGTACTCTTTGGAATATCCCCGAGGTGCGCGATGCAGTTGGTGTTACGTCGGGAGAATGCGACGAAGGAATAAACCGTCCTGACGGAATGATCCTTTGCTATCCCGTAATAACGATGGGAGAGAAAACGCATAAAGGTACGGCTCTCAGAATAAACGGACATAGCTACGATGACTCTCTTGACGTTCTTACCGCTGAAGAAATAGACAGATTTTCTCTTGAAAAGAACGTTGACTCGACCACTCCCCCCACGTTTATCTGGCACACCTTCACCGATTCCACCGTTCCCGTTGAAAACACCCTTATGTTCACATGTGCTCTTGCAAAGGCGAAAATACCTTTTGAAA
>JAZOON010000105.1:0-17592 GCA_045655045.1 Eubacteriales bacterium
GAAAGTTCCCGACGCTCCAGGTCTTGGAATTGAAAGCCTTAACGAAGAGCTTATAGAGAAGTTCCGTAAGGCAGACTGTCCCCCCGCTTGGTCTGATACCTCTGCTTGGGACGGCGAATGGGCAAACGACAGAGAATGGTCGTAAGATAAGAGGATAAATATGAGAGTATTGATAACAGGCTCTACTCAGGGAATAGGCAAGGCTATCGCCGAGGGCTTTATAAAAAGAGGCGATGAGGTCATCGTCCACTGCTCGTCGGATATTGCCAAGGCTGAGAGAATATGCAAAGAAATAGGCGGCTGTGGCGCGGTTGTTGCCGACCTTTCCAAGGTAGACGAAATAAAGTCCCTTCACGGAAAGACCGGAGACGTGGACTGCCTTATCCTCAACGCAAGCGTTCAGTATAAGGAGACGTGGGACAATATTTCCGAGGAGAATATTGACGCGCAATTTACGGTAAACGTTAAGAGTACCCTTATGCTCATTCAGGACTACTGCCCTGCTATGAAAGCAAAGGGCTTTGGAAGAATAGTTACTATTGGCAGTGTAAATCAGTACCGTCAGCACCCTGAGCTCGTAATGTATTCCGCAACAAAGTGCGCCGTTATGAGTCTTGTAAAGAATATAGCCAAGCAGGTAGCACCCTTTGGCGTGACCGTAAACAACGTAGCTCCCGGCGCTATCGCCACACCGAGAAACGCGGCGGTTTACAACGATGACGAAAAGCGTAAGGCGGTAGAGGCGGTCATCCCCATGGGTCGCTTCGGTACTCCCGAGGACTGCGTGGGAGCAGTTCTTATGCTCTGCTCCGATGCGGGCAGCTATATTACGGGAACGGATATTATAATAGACGGCGGAATGCGTCTGTAAGATTGAGAGGAATTTAAGATGAACTTTAATGATAGAGAAAAAATAATCGCTTTGACTCCCCTTTGGAAGGGAGAGCGTTTCCCCGACGGCAGACCTAAGGTAGCCGACAAGTATCTGGATGCCCTGTACGGCATGACGCTGGAGGAAGTCTGGAAGCCTATCTTCGTCCTCGGCTACGAGCATCAGTTCGTAGGCGGCGGTGTTGCGCCGTTGCACACTCTGCACGATGACGGACGAAAGCTTGTTGGTCGTGCCGTTACATGTACGTATGCGCCCACACGCCCCGATCTGCACGAGGTTCAGTTTAACAGAGGTGCTGAGGACGGTCTTAAAGGTAACTACAATCAGTGGGTAATCGACTCACTTGTTGAGCGTGACGTTGTGGTATGTGATATGTATGATAAAATTTATAAAGGTACGTTCCTTGGCGGAAACCTTACCACAGCATTACATAACCGCACAAAGACGGGCGGTGCGGTGATCTGGGGCGGCGTTCGTGACGTTGAGCAGATGAAGAAAGTACCCGACGTTCAGGTTTATTACCGTGGCATTGACCCCACGCCTATCCGTGAGTTCGTTATGAAGGACTGGAACGACATCACTAACTTCGGCGGTGCTGTATGTCTGCCCGGTGACGTTGTGTTCGGAGCGGGCGGCGGAGTGCTGTTTATACCTGCGCACCTTGTTCCCGACGTTGTTGAGGGAGCGGCAAAGACTCACGTAAAGGACGATTTTGGCTTTGAGATGATCTGTCAGGGCAAATTTACCACGGCGCAGATAGATAAAAATACTTGGTCCGAGGAGATGCTCGATATGCTCCTCGATTGGATAAAGAACGACCCCAGAGGTGAGGAATACCGTGACCTTGATTGGTCGAAGGAATACGACCTTGCGAGAAACGGCGACCCCAACGACACACAGACAGCGCTTTAATATGGAAAAGAAAATAAGCTTCTACGTTGCCTCTTGCGCGCCCGACGGCGGTGTATACCTCTGTGAGCTTGACGGGGACGGCAACGTGGAAACTAAAAAGGTTATTTCAGCCCACATGCCAATGTGGATAGAGCATGCCGAGGACGGAAATCTTTGGGTGCTTATGAGAGCGCCATTTGAGGATAGTCCCAATAGCGGCGTGGCAAAATACGACCTCGCAAGCGGAGAGCGGATAGGAGAGATACTTTCCACCGAGGGCGAGGTAGCTTGTCACATGTGCTTTGACGGAGACGACCTTTACGCCGCAAACTACATAAGCGGAAGCGTATGGTCGTCACGCAGCGGAGTTGACACGCACCGCGGAAATGGAACATACCCCGTAAGGCAGACAAGTCCTCACGTGCATAGCGTTTTCTTCTCACCCGATAAGAAATACATTTTATCCTGTGATTTGGGAATTGACAAGATATTCGTATATGACAGGAATATGAAGCTTATTTCAACCGCCGATACCCCCGCAGGGGTTGGCGCGAGACACCTTGTTTTTTCAAAAGACGGCAAGCACGTTTACGTCATAAGCGAGATGGGCGCGGCTATCCACACCTACGAATGGTCGGACGGCTCTCTTGCTCATATATCGGATACTTCGCTGCTACCCGACGGTACGACCGAAGGCAAGGGTTCTGCGATAAGGCTCAGCGCGGACGGAAAAAAGCTTTACGTCACAGAAAGAGCAACAAAAACCATCGTTACTCTCTCGGTTGACGGTGAAAAGCTAACGCTTATTGACCGCATAGACTGCAAGGGTGACGAGCCGAGAGATCTGTTGCTTATCGACAACGGGAAATTTGCCGTATGCGCAAATCAATTCAGCGATCACTGCTCGATATACGGTGTAGATAAAAGCGGTTTGCTAAGATACGTTAGTAGCTTTGTTATTTCTGCGCCTATAGCGATTACCGAATAAAGTGGAGGTGCATAGTATGAGTCGGGCACTAAAGATAGGTTGCCTTATAAGCTGCTTGGTTTTATGTTTTTTTACCTGCTTGACAGGTTGTGACGAAAAAACCGAGGTAGCGAAAGAGGAACAAGATATGATAGATTCCGAGTCTGACACAAAAATGACAGACGTAAGTCCCACCAATGAAAAAACCGAGCTTCCCGAAAAGCCTCAGACCTTTTCGCTGTCAAGCATCGCAAAGAATCTGAAGATATACGGCCGTTGCAGTCAGCTAAACGGCGGAATCACTTGCGATATGGCGGCGTCGGGCATAGAATTTTCGGCGTATTGCGAGGGAGACGTTGCTTTGAGCGTTTCTTCAAAGGGTGATACGTATTTCAGTGTCTGGATAGACGGTATAAGAAAAGAAGACAGAATTAAAGCTCAAAGCGGAAGCGTCAGCGTGACAGTAGCAGAGCAGCTTTCAAAGGGAGAGCACGTAATACGGATACTCAAGCAAACGGGACCGAAAAATTCGAGCTGCATTCTTAACGGGCTGACAATGAGAGGAACGCTTCTCGACGCGCCCTCACAAAAAGAGCTTTATATTGAATTTGTTGGAGACAGCATCACGTCGGGATACGGCAATCTGACGAGCGGTAAGCCCGCAGACGTCGGAACGGCGCTGTATCAGGACGGAACGCAGACGTATGCGTTCCTGACGGCGCAAGCGCTTGACGCTGATTTTATGATGACGTCCTGCTCAGGAATAGGTATTCAGGCGGGATACGTTGACTTTACTATGAAGGATTATTATCCCTGCAACAGTTATTTCCGCGACACCAAAGCGAAATTCGTTCCCACAAGAGTTCCTGATCTGATAGTGATAAATCTCGGAACGAACGACTATTCAAAGAAGGCAGACAAGACGGCGTTTGCAGGCGGTGTGGAGATCCTTATAAACAATATCCGCGCAACGTACGGCGCAGACGTTCCTATCGTTTGGGCGTACAATATGATGAACGACGGATACAACGCGCAAATAAAAAGCGCGCTTCAAAAGATGGGCGGAGAAGCGAAGGGCTTGTATAGCTGTGAGCTGCCCCGAAACACCTCGGGCGGTAATTCACATCCCTCGCTTGCAGGTCACAGAAACGCGGCAGAGGTCCTGACGAAATATATAAAGGATATGGGACTTGCCGACTGAGTCTAAAAAAGCTTGAGACTTTGGTACGCCTCAAAGGGATGCCATAACATACAGAGGAGGTATTATGATCAAATTTAAAATAGCAATATTGGCGTTGGCTTTGTCCCTGTCACTTTGCTCGTGCGCAACAAAAAATGCGCCCACGTCGGAGGACAACACGTCGGACTCGACCGTTGAAGAGCAATCCGTAAACGATACGGGTGATCGGGAATACGTGACGCTTTACCAAAACGGCTCGTCGTGCTTTGACGTGGTATACAGCGCAAAAATACAAAAGGACTCGCCACGTATGGAAATCGTAAAATCGTTTTTCAGCTCGATCTGTACGGCACTCGGCGAGACCGTGGGAAGCTCAACCGCGCCAAGGCTTATGCCTGATACGGGATATACGCCGGATGCGGAGCGAGCGGTAATTTTGTTTGGAGAAACGGTGTTTGACGAATCCGTTCAAGCCGTAGAAAATATGAAAATAGGCGAAAGCGGCTTTTTCGTTGACGATAACAAGATAGTGGTTTACGGAATAGCTATGGATGAGCTTCAGAAGGCGGGCGGAGAGTTTATCAATTTGTTAAATGAGAGTGCGAGATTAGACGACAATAAAAAGCCTGTCTTTGAAATATCCGTAAGCGCAACTCAAAGCAGTGTCAAAGAGCTTGCTATCGCAAAGCTTCCAAAGCCCGAGGTGAAATCAAAGCTGCTGCTTTGCGATGCGGGTGACGGCTCAAGACTGTGGGTAGCGGAAAACTGTACTATGGATGATTTCAACAAGTACGTCGCCGATTTAAAAGACGCGTCCTTTACCGTCTATAAGGAAAATCAGATATACAAAAATAATGATACGAATGATAAGACCAAGTGCAATGCCTACGCGACGCTTACCAAGGACGATATTATCGTAAACGTATGGTACACGGTGGACGGATATTTGAAGATCACCGCCGACCAAGGCTTTGATCTGATTCCCAAAACGCCCAAGACGTATCAACAGATCCCGGGATTAGTATCGGGGCTTACGATGATCGGAACGGGACAGCAATCGGAATTGTTATTCTTCAGATTGGCGGACGGTAGCTTCGTCGTTATCGACGGCGGACTCGGAGACGCAACGTCAAGCATTCTGTACGAAGCCTTGAAGGAGCAGGCTCCCGACCCCAATAATATAAGAATTGCGTGTTGGATATTTACGCATTCGCATCAGGACCACGTGGGAGCGTTCAGAGGAATTGCGAAAATTACGATAAGCTGTACGCCGATACGTTGACTATCGAAAGCATAATGTATAATTTCCCCGGAGACGAGCAGGAATTAGTACCGACGCAGGCGTTGCATAACGTTGGCTCTTCCGTGCGAGGTCATATAAAAAACACCTTCCCCGACGCAAAGCGATACAAGGCGCATCCCGGCAACGAGCTGACTATCGCCAATATGCGAATTGAGGTGCTCGGTTCATTTGAAAGCTATATTTTAGGGGATTATCCCGAGTATAACAACGCTTGCAATTTGTTCTTGAAGATAACTGTTGACGATGAGGTAATTTGTATTGAGGGCGATACGGGTACGATGCCTAACCAAAAGCTTGCGGAGCTATACGGCACTTACCTGAAATGTGATATTTTGCAGGCTAACCATCACGGAGATTTCGGCGGCGTAGTAGAAACCAATCTTTTGTTTAAACCCGAGACGGTCCTGTTTGTGAACACGCAGACGAGGATCAACGCTCTTATAGATAAGGACTACAATCAGGCGTTGGTTGACAAGAACAAAAATCCTTATTTCAAGGAATACATATGCCACAATAACGCTACCGTATTTCTGCCGCTTCCTTATACGCCCGGAAGCTACGAGATCTTAAAGAACGATAACCCCACTATAAAAACTTAAAAAACAATGAAAGGAAACAGAATTATGAGTATTTCAAAAAAACTTATCGCGATCGCGCTTTGTCTGGCACTGCTGCCCTGCGCACTCCTGAGCGTATTTGCCGAGGGCGAGACGACCCCCACTCCCGCAGGGGCATCGGAAAAGGGAGAGGTGCTTTACTACCAGAGATTTGACAAGAATTTCAATCTGACACTCGATGACGTTGGATTGATAGGCTCTGAAAAGGCTTCCATTGACGCAGACGGATTTCTTGCTTCGCAGCAGTTCACGTCCGCAACGAAGCTGGCAGTGCTGCCCGTTGGCTTATCGACGGAGCTTGCCTCGTTCACGCTTGAAAGCACGTTCCGCTTCAAGTCGGGCGCGTGGAAGCAAGGCTGTATCGTATTTGACATAGGCGGCTCAAGAGTTGGTCTTTTATATACCAATGCGTCTACGTTCGGTACGGTAGACGACACCTTCAAGGAAAATTGGAAGATAAGTCCTCTCACCAACGTCGGTAATTGGGTCAATATAAAGATGGAGGTTACGGAAAATAAGCTGACCGCGGTAAAGCTTGCGGTTAACGGTGAAACGCTGACGATCAGCGGCGAGGATCTCAAAACCAAATCTACTCTTGACGTTTCTTCAACGGGAGTTATTTCCGTAGAAAGCTATCAGGCAGGACTTCAGATAGGTGAGCTTCGCTTGGTTTCGGGTGTGGATTACACACAGTATGTGGGTGAGTACGCAAGCAAATCCTTTTCGGGTGATAATGATCCCACTGACCTTACGTTCCCCGAGGCTGCGTTGCCACCCGCAGAGGGAATCCCTTCCATACCCTACGAGGACGGAAAGGTGCTTTATTATCAGCGCTTTGACAGAAGCTTCAATATGACCGACCTTTCCGCAACGGGCTTGACGAGTCCCGACGATTTCGCAAAATTTGGTAACAGCGGTTATCTGGAGGCGAATAACGTCGGAACGGGATATAATCAGGTCGTCGCTCTTCCCGACGTAATTCCCGAGGGGCTGACTACTTACACCTTTGAAACCACCTTCCGTTTCGTTAAGGGTACTTACAAAACGGGTGGCGTGCAGATGTTCTGGTATGAAAGCGAGGATACGAGAGCAGGTATAAACCTTCGTTACAATCAGGACGGAACCTTTGAGAAGGTTGGAACGGTTGATAAGGACGTGGCTCAATCATGGCTTGTGGATATGTTTGACGAGGGAAGCTGGATAACTATTAAGGCTGGCGTTAAAGATGCAAAGCTTTATAAGGTAACGGTTTTGGTCGAGGACCCTTACACCAAGGAAATACTTGAATGGAGCATCTCACCCGAATATCAGATGCCGTTGCCTACGGAAGGACCTCTCGCTATAGAACAGGGACAGGCAAATGTTCAATATAGATCTGTGCGCGTGGTTGAGGGCGTTGACTACACCGCGTACGTCGGCGAGAACACGAACAAGTCTCACTCAGGTCATATCGATCCCGTCCAAGAAGCTCCCGCAGGCGCAAAGCCCGACGGTTCAAGCAACGATAATAAGCCGTCCACCTCTCAGGATACGCAAGAAACGGCTTCCGATACGAGTGAGGACACGGCAGCGGAGAGCGCAAGCGGTGGCTGCGGAAGCTCCGCTTCGGCAATATACGTAACGGTATTCGTGGCGCTTATAGCGTGCGGTATCATAGTTTTCAACAGAAGAAAAATTAAAGAATAAGCGTTGGAGGTGGTGATAGCGTGAAAAGAAAAATACTGCTAAAAACGGTGGCGTTATTGCTGCTCGTCGGTATGCTCGTCTCAATTATAGCGTCGTGTCAAAAAAACGACGAGTATTCTGCTGAAACGGCAGAAGACACGGCGACGACCGACGTTGAAGAATATCCGTATCTTAACGGAGCTGACCTCGAAGGGGCAACGTATAAGATACTCAACTGTAATCCCGATATGTGGGGCGCGCTATGCTACGTAACCTCGCACGAGATGAACGGCGAAGAGATAAACGATATGGTTTATAAGCGTACGGTCAAGATAGAGGAGCAGCTCAACTGCAAGATGGAGGAAACGTATCTTGATATTTACGAGCTGGACGACGCCTTGAAAACCGACGTTTCCTCGGGAGTTTGCTCGTACGCGGCTGCGTACATACGCTCCGCCGATACGCTTTCGGGCATCTTGAACGGTACGCACGGTCAGCTTGATACCATAGAAACGCTTCATTTGGATGAGGAATATTGGTCTGCCGAGATAATAAACGCATCGTCGCTCTATAACCGCCACTACATAGCGGCAAGCGACGCGCACCTGATGAGCTTTGAGGCAACGGGCTGTATATTCTTTAACGTCGATATGCTGGAGTCAAACCATATCGAATCCCCGTTTTCTATGGTTCGTAACGGAACGTGGACGCTTGATAAGCTGATAGAGGTCAGCAAGGCGGTGTCCACGCTGAACGGCGACGAGTCGTGGGAGTGGAATGAAAACGGAAACTCCGTATACGGATATACGACGTTCAGGTCGGGAATTGCAAGACTGCTGTACGGAATAGACGCGCAGTACGGAAAGAAGAATATAAACGATATACCTTATCTTACCTGTGAAAACGTTGCGTTTTACGATCGCGCGCAGGCTCTTGCCGCATTCGTTGCCGATGAGGACGCTTATCTTTACAGTAAGGGCGACGAGGCGGGAGCCTTCTCGTATCTCAGGATCTTTACCGCAGGTCGCGCCGCGTTCGTCGGAGCATCGGTATTGCAGGGCTCACGCTTCAAGACGTCCGATATAAACTACGGTATCGTGCCCTTCCCCAAATACAACAAGGACCAGACCGAATACAGATCAACGGGAACGGATAATGACCTTGCGGTGTTGACTATCTCCGCGGGCTACAGCCAAAAGGAGGATATCGGTCTTATTATGGATTTCCTTTCATATGAGGCGGACAGAACCTTTGAGGAGCTTTATTACGAAAGACGCTTGCAATACAAGAATAACGTGGGCAATTTTGCCGACAACATTGAAATGCTTAACCTTATCCGCAAAACCCGTACCTACGATCCTATGACGATAACGGGACTTTCGGGAAGTCTGTGGGAGCAGGTGATCTATTCCATAGCCCGCGGCGGCTCGGATATCGTTTCGACGGTACAGGAATACAAGAGCTACCCCGAAAAGCAGACGGCAAGGCTTCAGGCAATATTCCAGGGAAATAACCAATAAAATATAAAAAAACAGAAAGGAAATAAGTTATGCGAATCACAAAAAAACTACTTGCAATTTTACTTTGTTTAGCAATGATCCCTTGCACAATTCTTACTGCATTTGCCGAGAATGAAACGGCAACCGCGACACCCGAAAGCGGAGAGGTTCTCTATCACCAGAGCTTTGGTACGGGCACTAATTTGACGACAGAAACTCTCGGTAACACCGGATTGACTAGTCTATCGTCTAAAGCTTCTATTGATGATGATAAATATTTTTCTTGTGGTAGATTGACGTCATCGACTTCACTGGGAAAACTGCCGATAGGCTTGTCCGCAGAGCTTGACACGTTCACACTGGAAGGCACGTTCAGATTTAAAGACTCGGCGTATAATCAAGGTTGCTTCATATTTGACCTGGGAGTAGGTGATACAGCGAGCACTAAAGATACTCCCAGAATTGGACTTTTATACAAAAACGTCTCTACGTTTGGCGATGATACTGATTTCAAGAAAAATTGGGAGCTCGACAGCACTACAAAAGAAAGCAATTGGATTACATTGAAGGTAAAGGTCGTGGAGCGTAAGCTGACTTCCGTAGAGGTTTCGGCAAACGAAGAAACTATTACGTTCAGCGGAGATACGCTCACAACTAAATCAACCTTTGACGTTCCGGAGACAGGAACTATTTCCATAGAAGCTTATCAAGCAGGACTTCAGATAAAAGAAATCCGCTTGGTTGCGGGCGTTGACTACACCGAATGCAAGGGTCAATTTGCAGAGAAATCCTACTCCGATTTCTATAATACGGACGTTATAAGCACGGGTGTACAGCCCGGCCTTACAGACAACAGAAAAGCTCGTCTCGTTGCCGAAATAGTCGGTCAGAAATTTGTTGCCGCAGGCTTTAAGGTATCTCTTTCCTACACCGACGTATCAGATCCTGCAAATCCCGTTGCCGTTACGACTACTGCCAAGGATGTGGTCGCGCACTGTGCTTATACTTCACTTGCAGCTGATGGAGTAATCGGTGCGATACAGCCTGAAACCGAGGGTAATTATCTTATTGCTATAGAAATAAACGAAATTCCCGAATATGTCACCGAGCTTAAAATTACGTTTACACCCTTTGCTACCACTGCTACCGGAGAAACGTATATCGGAGCGCAATATGTTTACGATTGCACGACACAGACCGTCGTTGCTCAATAAAGGAGGTACTGATAATGAAAAACATTTACGAACAGCCTAAAGCTTTATTTGACGTTATTGATACCGCCGATATAGTAACCGCGTCGCTAAACTACAGCGATGAGGAAAATGCTTCGATGCATTCAAGCGACATATATAATTTCAGCCAATTTATCGGTTGATGATTCCATAACCATGCCGCCCCGTACCAAAAGGACGGGGCGGTTTTCAAAATTCATAGTGAAGTATTCTCCACCAATAGTCATATAGAGCAAGAAGAAAGAAGAAAAATATGTTTGAAAAAGCCAAGCCAATAAATTACAAAACGCTTCAAAGCGATGCCTGCTATGAGATAATTGCGGGAGAGACCTTGTTTTCATTTTACGAAAAGCCACTTGAGGATTTTTTCGGTGTTTGTAAATATCAGAGTGATATAGGCTATAAGCTGTATAATTATCACGTAATGAATGAAAATCATTTTGCAACCTACTATAAGGATAATTACCTGATTCACGTCTATTGGATAGAATGTGAAAGTGAACTGAATGTTGTGTGCTCAAGCACGGGGGGCGCGGCGCTTCCTTTTGGTGAGATCGCAGGTAACGGGAAATATATCCCGTCCGTGACTCAGCTGAAATCCGATAGAGCAAACGAAATGGGATATGTCGTTCAGCTCTCGGACGGTAGCTTTATTATATATGACGGCGGTTATCGAAGCAATGCCGAGAACCTTTGGAATACGCTCGTTGTTCTCAATGGCTCGGATAAAAATATAGTCATAAGAGCATGGATAATTACTCATGCTCACGGAGATCATTACCCATGCTTTATTGCTTTTTCCGAGCAGTACGCAAGCAAGGTCACGCTTCAAACTTTTATGATGTCACCGGTAAACGCGGAGGAAGATACCGACGATAAGTATTTAAACGCCAAAGTATTTGACGACGTTAATAGATTCGAGAACGCTAAGATATTGTATGTGCATACGGGTATGCTGTTTAACTACGGAGATGTCAGTTTAGAGATACTCTTTACCGCTGACGAGCATTGTATAGCGGAATCTCCCAGTGTTTGGGGAGTTGGCACTCAAGCGCGGCTAAATCTTAATGACACGAGCATTGTATCAAGAATTTACACGTCCGATAAAAGCTGCCTGATTTTGGGTGACGTCTATGCAAAGGTAGCATACAGACTTATAGCGTATTACGGAAAGTATTTGAAGAGCGATATGTGTCAGATGTCACATCATGGATTAGAGGATTTTCCTCTTATAGCTTACCGATACATAAAAGCGGCTACACTTTTTTATCCCTGTTCGCAAAGCACCTATACGCGTGAGGGGAAAGACAATAAGAGATTTGAAAACGTGAGAAAAGCACTTAGAAATTCTAAATATACAAAAGAAATACTTATTCACGATACAGCAAATGAGACAAGATATCTTCAATGAATGTTGAAGAATTGCGTATATGTGGTATAAAAAATAACAAATATTGAGGAGGAACTGTTATGTCAAGACGCGATGACGTTATGAAAAACTTTATCAAATATGAGGAGGAGACGGCTCACCGTACAGAGCATGGAATAGAGCTTCACCGCAAGGGCTTTGCTCGCATTACCGTGAAGGACGGAGAAGGAAACGTCATATCGGGCGCGAAGATACACGCAAAGCTCAAAAAGCATGAGTTTTTGCACGGCGCGAACATATTCATGCTTGATGAATTTAATACGGACGAATACAACCAAAAATACCGTGAAGCGTTTGCGAACTGTTTTAACGCGGCAACCGTTCCGATATATTGGGACGGGCTTGAGCCTGAGGACGGTAAGCCGAGATTTGACAAGAGCAGCCCAAAGGTATACAGACGCCCGCCCGTCGATCTTTGCGTTGAGTTCTGCGAGGAGAATAATATAACTCCCAAGGCGCACTGCCTTACCTACTCTATGTTTGATCCTAAGTGGGTAGACCAATACGATATTCCCTCTCTTAAGCGCAGAATTGACCGCCGCTACCGTGAGCTTGCGGAAAGATATTCCGAGCGTATACACGGCTGGGAGGTCCTCAACGAGATGCTTTGTACCTGTAGCATCAACAGAGATAAGACGCCTTATTACCAGAGCGACAGATACGTCGAGGATAACTTTGAGGTCGCGCACAAATATTTCCCGTATAACGAGCTTATTATAAACGAAGCTACACATATATGGGAGCCCGAGAAAAGGCAGTTCTCATACAACCGAAGCGACTATTATCAGCTCGTGGAGCGTTCGGTAAGAAACGGCGCGCGTATTGATTGCATTGGTATGCAGTATCACGCATTTACAAAGCGCGACGAAGAGGAGCTTGCGTACGTAAAATCCATATATAATCCCAAGAATATCTACAGCGTGCTTGACTGCTACGCAAAGCTCGGCAAGCCGATACAGATCACCGAGATAACCATTCCCGCCTACAGAGAGACTGCCGAGGATTACGCTATTCAGGCAGAGCTTCTCGAAAGACTCTACCGCATTTGGTTCAGCCACCCCGCGATAGAGGGCGCAATATATTGGAACGTACCCGACGGATACGCCGCCTTTGCGCCTCAGGGAGATATGACGGCGGGAGAAAATTATTTCAGGGGCGGTCTGCTCGACTTTGCTCTTAATCCCAAGCCCGCTTACGAGGTCCTTTATAATTTGTTCCATAATGAGTGGACAACGGAAGCCGATTGTGAGACTAACGGTGAGGGAGAAGCGAAATTCAAGGGCTTTTTCGGAGAATACGAAATAACGGTGAAAAACGTGAAAAAGACCGTCAGGTTATCCTCGAAGCTCGCAAATGAAATTGAGATAGTTCTCCCGTAGAGTGCAGAGCAAACAAAAAATCAATATCCGTTCAACGATCTATTCACAATGAAAAGGGCGACCGCAGAAAAATAAAAATATGCGGTCGCCTTTGCTTTTCTGTGTTGTATCGGACAAAAGTGCCGCCGCGTAATAGCACTCAAAATATTAACGCAACTCGACAAAAAAGTCTTGCAAGTTTTGGATAAATCTGTTATAATTAATTTGAGCGTATTTTAAAATGGAGGGTATCGTATGAAAAACAGCATTTCTGCTTACGAGCGAAAGAGATCACAGCTGATCCGAATTTCAGACATCATTTTCGATTTTTCGCAACACATATATCCACATTGGTATCCCATTGTAAAAGATACGCGTTTGTGCTGTCATTATCATCTGCACGAGCATATTGAGATCATCGTTGTTGACGAGGGCTACGTTACGTTTCAGGTTAACGGACATCAATACGACCTTTCAAAAAACGATATTCTGTTTATAAACCCGTTTGAGCCTCACAGCGCCTCCATTCCAAGCGGCTGTAATCGAACGATATACCACGCCGTAAATCTCGACCTTAATCTGCTCAAAACAATACCAAGCACCGCTTTCAATCATATTCTTGACGATCTTACGAACGGTAAAAGCGCATATAATAACGTATTATCATACGGAAGCTCAAGCGACAAGCTGCTTTCAAGTCTCAGAAGCATTATAAGCAACAGAGCCGAGCAAGACGAGCTGTACCGCATCGGTGATATGTTTAATTTCTTCGCCACGCTCGGACAACCTCTCTCTATCGGCGCAAAAAAGGAAAACAAGCGCTCCGCAGAATTTATAAAAACAGTAGTTCTGTACATTCAGAACACTCCCGCGCAGGACATTTCCCTTGATACTATAGCCAATATGCTGTCGTACAACAAGGCATATTTTACCACTCTGTTCAAAAAGAATTTCGGTATGTCCTTTACCGACTACGTCAACAACTATAAAATAGAAATGGCTAAGGGATATATACGAAACGGGAATTACAATCTGAACGAGGTCGCCATAAAAACGGGATTTAACTATTACGCGTACTTCTTCAAAAAATTCAAGAGCATAACGGGCATATCTCCCAGTGATTTTGTGGAGCAGTGCCGCGCGGAAAAATAAAAAGCCAAAGGGGCTGTCTCATTTAGATGCAGAAGCCGTGATTTGGTTCTCGTAGGCGTACAGGAGTACGCCAGAGAGCCAAATCGCGGCTAAAAAACACACATAAAAATGAAAATTGAGAGATTTTTCTCGAAATTTTCTACACAAAACCGCTTTCACTATCATTTTTTGATAGCAAAAGCGGCTTTGTTTTTTTATATTCGTGTGTTTTTGTTCTGCGCTAAATGAGACAGTCCCTTTTTTATTCTGCGCACAGTGCGCTCTCCACGATGCGTTTTTTTGCAATTTCCTCAAGGTCTGACAAATAGACATAAGAGACTGCCAAGGAAGCGTCGTGGTGTTTTTTTATTTGCTTCAAAACCTTTTCTCTGACAGAAAAAGCATCTTGCGTTTTCTGAAGCTTATATACGATCGACCTCAATATCTCGTCCGTCTCGGTCAATGAGTCTGCTTTGACACTGATCTCATACACCGCCTCCGCGTCAAAGTTCTCGATAGCCACGCTTACCTCTGCGTAGGCGCTTATCTTTGCTTTGCACGGCGCGCCGTTTTTGAGCACGGTGATCTCGGGTACGGAGCGCACCAATCCTATTGCGAGATCCGCGGGATGGTGTATTACAATATTCGGGAAGCTTAAAACAACAGTCCTGTTTTCGGGAATAACGGACATATCTCCCTCTACAGACAGGGTGACCCTTTGCGTATTTCCCGTTTGCGAGAGAACGAAGTGCGTAAACGCCCGCTCGTTACCCTTGTCCTCAAAGAGAGAAAACTCTCCGTCACCGTTATATATTTTGGCTTCAATTTCGCAAGGCGCGTCACAGTGATTGCCGCCGTCGTTACTCAGCGTAACGACCGTTCCCGCCCTTACGAATACGGGTATGCTATCCAAGGATCTTACGGCGCAAAATACCTTACCGCCCTTCCCTACTCTGTAGACGTCTCCCGTAAAGAAGTCCGTCCACGTGCCCTCAGGAAGCCATACCTCAAGCTCACAAAGTCCGTTTACGGCGCTATGCCTTGTAATAGGCGCGACCAACATATCTTTAGCGAACATATACTGATTTTTGAATTCGTAGCTCTCGGGGCAGTCGGGATACTGATAATACATAGGCTCACAAAGCGCAAGTCCCTCTGTGTGCGTAAGATAATTATAAGTGTAGAGGAACGGTATCATGCGGTGACGCAGGACGAGCATATTTTTTGCCAGCTCTCCAATACCGTTTTCATATGCCCAAGGCTCCTTTGTAAGAAGCTCGGAATTGGTACAGTGCATACGGTTTATGGGATTGAATACTCCAAATTGCAAGAACCTCAGATAAAGCTCATCGTCCTTGATACCAAGATGATGTCCGCCTATATCGTGTCCCCACCACGTATAGCCGATATTGCTCGCAGTAGCGGTAAAATACGGCATAAGCCTGAGAGTCTCCCACGATATACTGGTATCTCCCGAAAATCCTATGGGATATCGGTGAGATCCTATGCCCGCGTAGCGAGACATTATGAGCGCGGGCTTTCCGTCCTTGGTATTATCAAGATAATGATAGTGATTGAGCGCCCAAAGCGGATCAAGTCCCTCCATTTCGGAATTCGTTCCCTGCTGCCAATCTATCCACCAAAAATCAACGCCATCGCGCTCGTAAGGATGGTGCAGTATCTCAAAATATGCCTTTATGAACTTGGGATCGGCAACGTTGAATTCTATTACCCTCTCCGTTGCGGGATCGACTCCCATCGCGCTCGCCATCTCCTCGTACATATCCTCGTAATAGCGCACACCGTTATTGGGATGAAGATTGAGAGTTATTTTAAGCTCTCGATTACGAAGCTCGCTGAGAAAAGCACGGTAGTCCGGAAAAAGCTTTTTGTTCCACGAATATCCCGTCCAACCTATGTTTTTATTTTCCGGAGTAGCCAGACATCCTCGGTCAAGAGTATTTTTTCCCTGTGCCGTTATCTGCTTATCCTCGTCAAGCTCCGAGGAATAGTGCCAATCCATGTCAAGCGTTGCCACCGTAAGCGGAATTCCGTTTTTCTCGAAGCTATCCATAAGATACAGATATTCCTCGTCCGTGTATGCGTGGTAACGGCTCCACCAGTTTCCGAAAGCATATCTCGGAAGCATCGGCGTTTTTCCGCATATCAGGTAAAGAGCCCTTACAGCCGCGCGATAATCCTTGCCGTAGGCAAATACGTATATATCAAACAGGTCGTCGGAGGAAACGGTAACTCTGCCGTCATCCGTCAGACGAAGAGAATTGGTATCATCAAACACAGCGACTCCGTTTTTTGAGCAGACACCGTTATCGAGCTTCAGTCTGCTTCCGTCCCGTATGTACACTTCTCCGTCGTAGCAGTCAAGAGTACGGTAAGTACCAAGCAGATTTCCTTCATTATTTAAAGGCAGGCTCTCATCACCTATCCTTATTCTGCTTTGAGAAAAATCTGTCGCTACGGTAAGCTCCGCCCTTTCGGTCCTTATCAATATTTCGTCTTTTCCCTGCTCCACGGAATATTTCTGCGGCGGCATATCGCGAAACCATACGCTTTGAGTAGCGCAGTCGTTAAAAATCAAGCTCGGGTCACGCTCAATGCGGAACAGCGCCAAGTCCAAGACCGTGATACGGTATTCTCCAAATACGACCGTATTTTTTTCGTTTGCCACGGGAGACGTCACGGGGATCAGATGCTTTAACATTTGTAAATCGTCCTTTCGGTGTTTTTTTACTTATATTATACCTATAATAAAAGAAAATGTCGATATATTATTTTTGGCGATTTGATATACGATTTTCACTTTATACTCGACACACGGCGACTGCAAATATCACGATTGACATTTTGCACAAAAAGCCGCATAACTTTTTGACAACATTGTGATTTTGTCAAGTTAAGCGAGAATGTTTTCTGAAAAAATATAAATATTGTATATGTAACTGCCAAATACTGTCGATTGAAAACTATCAACAATTGTGATAAAATTAATGTGTATAAAAATATAAATCACGGAGGTAAACTATGAAAAAATTAATTTCGCTTATCCTATGTATCCTTATGCTGTCTACCATGATAGTCGGATGCAAGAAAAACGAAGAGGAAGCTTCGACCGATTCCTACACGGAAGACACAGGCGACCTTTACGATGAGAACGGTTATCTTAAGGACTCTATTCCCGATGATATCGACTACGGCGGAGCTAAAGTCTCCATTATGGGCTGGGACAACGTAGAGGCAAAGCACGACTTCAATCTTGATCTCACAAGCGGAAACACCGTCACCCGCGCAACGTATGAGCGCAACGTGAAGGTAGAGCAGCGTCTTGGAGTAGAGCTTGCGTTTGACCTCAAGTATAAATGCAGCGGCTCCAATACTGAGCGCTATCAGTACGTAAGCGACGTCGAAAG
>JAZOON010000106.1:0-16112 GCA_045655045.1 Eubacteriales bacterium
CGTAGCCGATAAAGCCATAACGAAGCCGTAGTTGAATATGAAGGCGAGAGCAAGACTGCACGCAAGCAATATAAGGAAAAGCCAAGGACTAACGCCGAGTACCCAGCCGCCAAAGCTTGCAAGTCCTTTTCCACCCTTAAAGCCGAGATAGAAGGGATAGTTGTGTCCAACGACTGCCGCGCCACCCGCAACAAGTCCCGAAAACGCAAGCTCGCCAAAAAGCCATTGGCAAAGCTTTACGGCAACGAACGCCTTGAATATATCGAAGAACATAACGAAAATACCCCAAAAGCGACCGAAATGCACGAAGGTGTTACTTGCGCCGAGATTTTTCGTTCCGCTTTGACGTAAATCGACCTTTTTCACTTTACTTAAAATATAAGACGGACTTACGCTTCCAAGCAGATAGCCAAGTCCGGCACAGCACGCATAATACATTTTTATTCTCCAATTTCTTTTATCTCTTAAATTATACTAAAAAAAGTCCGCCAAGTCAAGTAGTACAGATGATTTTGATATATTATTGTGTGACGTAAATGTCGAAAAAATGTAAAATTTTTAAAAATGCTCTTTAAAAAAACGAGCATATGTATTATAATAGAGTCAGGAATTTTACGCGGAGGTAGCTGTTATGAAGCAAAAGTATACTATAAGAATAGCTGATATCGAAATGAACGTTATTACCGAGGAGTCTCCCGAGACAGTAGAGGGACTTGTTAATATCGTTGACAGAAAAATGAGAGAGATAGAGGGAGCAAGCAAGAGATGCTCCAAGAGCGAAGCGGCTCTTTTGTGCGCGCTTGACTACTGCTCCGAGAGAATAAAGGCGCAGAGAAAAATAAAGGCGCTTGAGTCAAAGCTCCAGATCGCGGAAGCAACCGTTGAGGAGCTTGAAATGGAAAACGAGGAGCTTAGAAAACAGCTTCCGAGCTTTGGCGGACTTCATTAAATGAGCGCAAAAAATAAAAACGCCGACCTTATAAGAAAAGGGGAGAAGTTACCCGAGCTTTTGTCTCCCGCAGGCTCGTACGAGGCGCTTTGCGCCGCGATAGACGGCGGAGCGGACGCTATTTATATGGGCGGTGTGGCGTTCAACGCCAGAATAAACGCAAAAAATTTTACCGAGGAGGAAATGAGAAGGGGAATAGCCCTTGCTCATTCCTACGGAGCAAAGGTGTACGTAGCCGCCAATACTCTCATTTACGACAGAGAGCTTGACGGCTTTTTGCGCGCGGCAGAGCAGGCGTATTTGTGTGGAGCGGACGCGCTTATCGTTGCCGATCTTGGCGCGGCTGTTGCCGTGCGGGAGCGTATGGATATTGAGCTGCACGCAAGCACGCAGTTTTCGGGACACGGAGTCGAGGCATCCAATATTCTTGAAAAAGCGGGTTTTTCAAGAATGGTTTGCGCGCGTGAGATGAGCGAGAGGGATATTCGCAGCTTTATTGACAGCTCCGCGCTTGAATGTGAGGTGTTCGTTCACGGCGCACTTTGCGTTTGCCATTCGGGACAGTGCCTGTTTTCTTCACTTGTTGGCGGACGGAGCGGCAACAGAGGGGAGTGCGCTCAGCCTTGCCGATTGCCGTTTTGGGGCAAGGGCAGACAGGAGTATCCGCTATCCCTTAAGGATCTGTCACTTGCTATGCATATTCCAAAGCTTTGCGATATGGGAATATCGTCGCTTAAAATAGAGGGAAGAATGAAATCTCCCGAGTACGTGCGTGACGTCACGAAAATATGGAGACGCCTGCTTGACCAAAAGCGCGCCGCTACTGTAGAGGATATGAGGGAGCTTGAAGCCGTTTTTTCAAGGGGCGGATTTACGGACGGATATTTTACGCAGCGTATAGACAGAAAAATGCTCGGCATTCGCTCCGAGGCGGCAAAGCAGACTACGAGAGAGCTTGCTCCCTTTGAGAAAATAACGCGCAAGATAGACGTGGATATGAAGGTCCGCTTCGTTGCGAACGAGCCCGTTTCGCTGACATTAACGAGAACAGATAACGGCAACTCTGTAACGGCTCTCGGAGAAATCCCTCAGGCGGCAAGAAGCGCGCCTATTGACGGCGAGATGCTCAGGCGTAGCCTTGGTAAGCTTGGAGATACGCCGTTCGTCACAGGACGCTTTGACGCGGAGATAGACGGCGGTCTTATGCTTCCCGTTTCTCTTATCAACGCGCTTCGCAGAAGCGCCGTGGAGAAGCTTACCGAGCTTGATAATCCCGAGCGTAAGGAGAATTTTGCAGAGGTAGCCGTTGCAAATCCTACCAAGCGGCGAAGCCAGATGAAAACAGCTACGTTTTATAATGCAAAAGCCATACCGCAAAAGGCTTACGAGTATTTTGACGTTATTTATACTCCCTTGGAGAGCTACGACGGAAGGACGAACGGAGTGGCGCTTCCCCCCGTCATTTTTGATAGTGAACGTCAAAAGGTGAGTGCTATGCTGAAGCGTGCCGAAGAGCTTGGGGCAAAGCACGCGCTTGTCGGAAATATCGGACATCTCGATTTGTTAAATGACCTTGAAATGACCGTTCATGGGGATTTCCGACTTAACGTATGTAACCGCGCGTCGGCGGCTGTCGCGGAAAAGCTTGGAATAGAGGACGTTATAATGTCGCCCGAGCTTACGCTAGCGCAAATGAGAGACGTTGGCGGAAAAACACTTGCTTGCGTATATGGCAGAGTTCCGCTTATGGTGACGGAAAAATGCGTAGGTAAGGAGCTGTCCGACTGTGATGTGTGTAAGAGCGGAAAATTAACGCTTACCGACAGAAGGGGAGTGGACTTTCCCGTAATGCGTGCCTTTGAGCATAGAAGCGTAATATTTAACTCCGTTCCGTTCTATATGGCTGATCGGGCAGACCTGCTTCAAAAAAACGGAATCTCAATGTCTCATTTCATTTTCACCGTCGAATCGGAAGGCGAAGCGCAACGAATAATAGAAGCCTACGAAAAGGGGCTTTCGCCAAAGGATGCTGCGAGGATCAAGAGAATAAAGTAATAAAAAATTTAAGGGAAACTTTCACGAAAGAAAGTTTCCCTTTTTTTGTTGTTTTATAACTTCTGGTCAAAATGTCTTTTGATTATAGCGGCGCAGACGGAGGCGCGGGCGCGGTCGGGAGTCATTGAGGAGAAAATAATTTCGACGGGGTGTGTTCGCGTTATGACCGAGCGACGGGATATTTTTTCGGTCAGCAGAGAGTGAAGCTTTTCGTGTCTGTAACAGAACTGACCGTATATAATGATCGCATCGAGGTCAAAAAGATTTATTGAATTGGTTATAGCACAGGAAAATTCCTCGGCAATATATTCGAGCATATCGCACGCGCTTTTATCTCCCATATAGGCGTCGTCAACAAGCTCGGCGTAGGACGATATGCCAAAACGCTCCTGTAGCGCGCGTAGAGATACGTATTTTTCAAGGCAACCGATATTTCCGCAGGAGCAGGGAATACCGTCGGCATGAACGCTCGTGTGACCAAGCTCACTTGCAAATCCGCCAAATCCACGGAACACGTTGCCGCCTGACATAACCGTAGAGCCTATACCGTCCGATATGACCGCAAACATATAGTTGGAATATTTGTGCTCGGTATCGTCAACGTACTGCTGCATGCTCAAAAGAACGGCGTTGTTGTCAACCATAACGGGAAGCCCCGAAAGCTTGCGAAGGTAATCCCCGACATCCACCTGATGAAACAGCTCGCAGTAGGGTGGGTTGAGTATCTTTCCCGATACGTAATCAAGCGGACCTGGGGCGCTCACGCCGATTCCGATACACAACTCAAGTGGGATGTTAAGCTTATCAAGAGAGCCAAGAAGCTCCCCGTAGGCAAAATCAAGAAGCGCGTACGGATCGCTCCATGCGGTCGTTTCGTGGCGGGAATACGCCAGAATATTTGATTTGAGGTCGGTTATACAGGTATAAAAATACTTTCGGTGAATGGAAATTCCAAGAGCGTATCTGTAGTCAGCCACGATGTCGAGAAGAATGGATTTTCTTCCGTGAGAGGACGACGTAACGCCGATCTCCACTATCTGTCCTTCCTCGATAAGGTCGTTGGTTATCATCGTGACGGCGGATTTTGACATATTTGAACGCTTGGAGATACTCGCGCGTGACGTTGGCTGTGTGCGTATGTAATTAAGGATCAGAGCGCGATTTTCGCTTTTTATCGTCTTTAAATTATGTGGATAGGTCTTCATTATAAGCTCCTTGCACGTCTTTGTTCAATTATAGCAGAAAAAAGAGAAAAAGTAAAGTCATTTGTTCAAAAAAGCGGTTATATTGCGAAAAAAAGTTGCAAAAAATACGTTTTCAAAACCAAAAACGGCAGTTTATGCCAGAGCAGAAAAGTACAAATAATATGGAAGTAATTTGGCTATTTTTCACTGATTTTCAAACACCAAAAAAGCACAATAGTTCAATTAAGAGCATAATGCTTCATTGAAAAGAGTGGTGAAATAATGTACAATATATTATGTATAATGGCAGCATTATCGGACAGATAGTATAAATAAAGGCGCATTTTCGGGCGTTTTTATGTAAAAATATAAGACGAACACAAATGAACAGAATTTTACAATTATTTTTGTAGTTGCCGCTTGTACCAGGTGCTGTTATAATCGAAGAGACGGCTTAGGGTTTTGTTCAAGTTGCTTTTTGCGGCAAATAAAAAAACTAAAGAGGTTACTAATGGGACGATTTATATTAAGCCCCGAGATCAGGGAAATGCTTGAAAAATTCTATCTTGTTTCGGGGATAAGGATAGGAGTTTACGATACGGATTTCAAGATACTTGAGGAATATCCGAAAACGGCGAAAAATTTCAGCGATCAAAGATTTTGTGAAAAATGCAAGGGTGTATGCCCGAACGTTTTTTACGAGGAATGTAAGAAATGCGATAGCCAAGCCAGAGAGTACATTATCTCTACAGGAGAGCCTTACATCTATAAGTGTCATATGGGCTTCCTTGAAGCGATGATACCCATTGTAGCAGGCGGAGAGACGTTTTGCTTTTTGATGATAGGTCAGGTCAGAAATAACGACGAGATCCGAGCAGGGAAGCGAATGACTAAAATGGGTATGGAGGGTGTATTTGCGCAATACGCTTTTCCCGAAGGAAAATATTCCGTAGAGGAAGCGCTTGAGGACTACGAAAATATGCCCAAGAGGGATTATGAGACGTTCAAGGCGTACGTTTATTTTCTTGAAATGCTCGCGCAGAAGATATATAACGAGGAGTACGTAAGCAGAGATCAGACGACCGTTTCAAGGGCGCTTATGAACTTTGTAAAGTCGAATCTTTATAACGATATAACGATAGCGGACTTTTCCAAGAGCGTGGGACTCAGCACGTCGTATCTCGCGCACTCCATAGCCAAGGAGCTTGGAACGACGTTCACGAAATATCTGCTGGTATGCCGTATAGAGGAAGCAAAGAGGATACTCCGTACAACGGAAATGAGCGTAAAAAAGATATCCGTGCTGCTCAGATACAACGACGTATCGTATTTCGTCCGTCAGTTCAAGAGGATAACGGGACTTACGTGTACGCAGTACAGAGAGCAGAAGGCGAAAACCAAATATTGAGAATATACGCAGGGAGAGCTGCTATATTATAGAGAAAACTAAAAAGGAGATTTTGTTATGAAAACAACGAAAAGACTTCTTCTTATTCTGCTTGCGCTGACGATGCTTGCGTCGGCAGTGCTTGTCGGCTGTAAGAAGAAGGGGGAAGACCAAGAAGAGGACGAAGACAGCGTTGTTGAGACGGAAGAGACCTATGAAACCGACGAATGGGGACAGAGGATATATTCCACGGGAATACCAGACGAGCTTGACTACGACGGAGATCAGGTCGATATTCTTATTCCCACTCACGACTGGTCTAATCCCCGAAGATACGAATGGTATGCAAAGAACTTCGAGGGTGACTCCCTGAACACGGCGGTATTTTACCGTAACGAGACTATTCAGGAGGAGCTTGGAATAGAGCTCAATTTCCCCGAGGCAAAAGAGGGCGACGATATCAACAATTATATTACCAATAACTATAAAGCAGGTGTTGGCGGAGTTGATATAGTAGCGAACAAGCATTACAACAATACGTCTACGACGCTTATGGAATGCTACAAGAATCTTATGTCCGAGGATTTCACGTATTTGCACCTCGACCACCCCTATTGGAATCAGAACTTTATCAACACGGCAAAGTCGAACGACAGACTTTTCGTGGTAGTCGGAGATATGACGCTTTCCTGTTATATGACTACGTTTACGATGATGTTCAATAAGACCTTGCTTAACGATATCCACAAAATGTCAGATGAGGAGCTTTACACGAAGGTTCTGAACGGCGAGTGGACTTGGGACTATATGACCGAGCTTTGTCTGAACACGTATGATGATATTGACGAGGTAAGCGGCAAGTCCGAGGGAGACGTGTTCGGATACACCTCGCACGCTGACTCTCACGCGTACGACGGATATCTCGCGGCGTTCGATATGAGCGTTACCAAGGTGGATTCAGAGGGCAAACATAAGCTTATGGATTCTTCCGATATCGATACGCTCGGAACGGCGGCAGACAAGCTCGCAAAGTTCTATATGACCAACGATGCGTTCCTCGTAGGCTATAAGTCAACGTCTTACGTACAGCCCGTGGCAAACTTCAAGAAGGGACTCTCACTCTTCTGTACCTCTGGAATGGGAGACGTACAGCATCTTACTGAAATGACCGACGAGTACGGACTGCTTCCTATGCCTAAGTACACGACGGATCAGGAGAGCTACTACGGCGGAGTTCAGGACTCGCACAATAACATAGCGGTAATGTATCACGGCGCGCAGGATTACGAGCAGATAAGCGCAGTACTTGAGCTGTTTGCATCCAAGAGTTATTCTTCCGTTCGTCCGACTCTCTTTGAGAAGGTCGTTAAGGGTAAGTATCTTAAGGATGCAAGCTCCGCGCAGGTATTTGATATCATACTTGAAGGAACGCGTTGGGATTTCAGCGATATATATCCTCTTGCAACCAAGACCGTTCGTAACACTCTTTGGAGAGGTGCGATATACAGAGCAATATTTGGAGATGCGGGAACGGGAACAGGTGACGCAAAGGGCGCTATGATGGGACGCTTTTCAGAAAACAGCAAGGGAATCAGAGAAGCGCTTGCGGCTCACGACGAGTGGCTGTATACTCACTATTAATAAATAAGGAAACGACCTTCAAAAACTGCTCTTCCCATTTTTGAAGACAAGCGTTTTGTAATGAGATGAGTAAAGAGCGAACACGGCGAAAGCCTGTGTTAGCGTTTCACCCGTAGGACGGGGGTGCTCCTGCCGCGAGACGTTCGCGCGAACGTAAGATTTGCGAACAAAACAGGGCGTCGAGGACGTCGCTCTCCTACAGAAAATGGAGTGAAAATTCCACGCCGACGAGGTCGGCAAAAAATCAAGAGTTTCTTTTAGCGCATACATAAAAAATTTAATGAAAAGGAGATTGCATATGAAGAAACTTATTTCAATTCTTTTAGTCGTGGTAATGCTCGTAGCAATGGTACCTGCTATGGCGTTCACCACAAGCGCGGCGACGACAACGCCGAGCGGCAAGTGGACTGATGCAGGAAATTATGACTTGTCTTGGGCAAGTGGACTTATTACTGCTACGGAAAAAAGCGGAGAATCCGTAACGGTTGGTGGCAAGATTTATACTATCAAGTATCATACTGCAACCTACATTATTGATACCCCCGAAAAGCTTGCGGGTGTTGCTGTCCTCGCAAATGCTGGAAATATTGAATCTTTTTCGGGTACTGTTTTTAAGATTACTACGGAAATTGACCTTGGTGCTCACTATTGGGAATCTATAGCGAATACTACGGCAAAAAAATTCCGTGGTCTTATCACTGCTGAAACTGAGGGCGTTATTAAGAATATGACTATTTTTGACACCGCAAATGATGCGTCTAAATGTTATGGTCTTGTAGGTGCTCAAGGTAGTGGTCAAAATGATACGGGAGCTATTCGAAACATCACCCTTCAGAATGCATCTATAAATGTCAAGAATGGTTATGTTGGAAGTTTTGTAGGATATACTAATTATGCTGCAAATGAGTATAGAAACATCAAATCTGATGCAAAGATCGTTTGTTCTTCCGGAATTGACAGTGCAACGGGTAAATATGTTGAACACGGTAATGCATATAACTACGTTGGCGGTATAGTAGGACGTATAGGAAATGACGGTTCTGCGGAAGTTTTTACAGGCTGTATATTTACAGGTTCTATTGATGCTCCTACCGCGACTGTTGTTGGAGGTATCGTAGGGGGAGACCGTAGAGTTGATGGAACGAAGCTTACACTTAATAAGTGTGTTGTTGCGGCTGAGTTTATTCGTTACGGAGCATATCGTGTGGGTGGACACAATTCTTGGTACGCTGGTTGTGCAGGAATTATAGGAGTTTGTCTCTACGGTGATCTTACTCTTAACGAATGCTATGTATCTATTGGGGAATATACTTTTTATGCGGAGCAGAACGCTCCTACGTCTGCCCACGAGGGTGTTGGCGGCATGGTAGGAAACAGTGATAGTGTAGGAACACATACCTTGAGTAACTGCCAAGTGGATATGGCTATTGGCAATACCGATACGGCAACGCATCTTGCAACGTTCTTGGGTAGACACTTTGCTCCTGCAACGTTTACAGGTTGTGTAAATACCGGTATGTTTGCGAGAATCAAAGGAGCAGGCTGGAATGGAGCAAACACATTTGCTTGGTCCGCGCGCAACCCCGGCATAACTGACGGCGGCAAGAACTTTGCTTCATTCTCGCAAAGATACGGTTGGGATTATACAGCTTCTGCGCCTACGGTTATAGAAAGTGTTGATACTTGGAAAAATACGCTTGACAGTTCCGTTTGGTCTGAAAGAGCGGGCAGCATTTACCCCATTCTTACAATAGCCAAGGATTACGATAAGTATTCCGTATCGGGCGCAAATATTGATTACAGTTTCTTTAATATTTCAGGATGTAAGGTAACTACTCCCGCCGAGTTTAATGCTCTTAACAATATTCTTAATGCAATGGTAAGCTATGCGGATGAAACCATTAATCAAAAGGTTACAATCTCCCCCGCACTTGCAACTGCTGATATGACGGGATTCAGTGCAAATTCAAAAAACCTCATTAACGCAAAGCTCGGCGTTGCCAATAAGATAGACGACGGCGCGATATTCGATATCGAGAATACGGACGGAAACGATGATGCAGTATTCGCACAGGTATCTCTTACAAAGAATGAAAATAATCTTTACGATATCAGATTTGTAATAACGGTCAACGACATCAGCGCTTGCGACGGTGTTAAGTTCGACGTTGCTGCTTCTCGCGGCGATAAGTTCGGCGGATTCCTTGAAAGTGACGTTGTTACCAAGTGCTACAGGACCGTAGTTGAGATTACGGCAGACGGTGAGGTTGAGCATACCGCAGAGGGCGATGCTTATTACGTAATATGCGTAGTAAACAACGTAGACCTCAGCGCAGAAACGACCTTCACGGTACGCGCAAATGCCGTTACCGTTGACGGTGAGGCTGTTACCTTGGTTGCGCAGAGCGCGGCAGTTAACTTTGTCGTGCCCGCGGCTAACTGATAGAAAGGAGATTTAACAAAATGAAAAAATACATATCTCCCGAATTTGAGGTAGTTTCTCTTAACACAAAGGATATTATGGCTATGTCGGGTAACGACCGCGACGACGGTACGCTCTACAATTCCATTGGCATAGATATGCAGGACTACTTTGGTTGATTGAATTTTATTGCGCTCATTCGTAAAAGCAATAAAGGATTTTAATGAATCCCTCCACCACGTTGTGATCCCCCTCCCTTTGACAAGGGAGGCTCGGATAGTTTGCGGATACAGAATTTATTGTTTTGTGCCTAAAACTAAAAAATATTGGGACACATAAAAACGACGGTTACGTTAGCCTCCCTTGTTAAAGGGAGGGGACCGCCTTTGACGGTGGTGGGATTCAAAATCCCGTCTATCAAGAAATCGTCACACACAACAACTTGCCCCCGAAAACGAATAGTTTTTCGGGGGCTTTTTAACAAATACGTCTCAATCAAAAAAACAAAGGAGACATCCTTATGAAAAAATTAATTTCAATTATTCTGGTTACGGTAATGCTCGCGGCAATGATCCCCGCCGCCGCGCTCACCGCAACTGCAACCGAAGCCGAGCCCGCTCAAAGCGGTAATTGGACTGATGCAGGGAATTATGATATTTCTTGGGCAAGCGCGCTTATCACCGATACGGCAAAGGACGGAGAGTCCTGTACTATCGACGGAAATATATATACCCTTAAGTATCATATAGGTACTTACGAGATCGATACCGCTAAAAAGCTTGCGGGAGTTGCACTGTTGTCAAACTCCGTGCCGGGCGAATCCTTCTCGGGAACGGTATTCAAAATTACCGCGGACATAGATCTCGGCGAGCATCTTTGGATTCCGATAGGTAAGGACGATGCACACAAATTCCGCGGCTCTATTATAGCTGACAGCGAAAAGACTATTTCAAACATGACTATAGTTGACACCGCAAGCGCGAATTCGAGCTGCTACGGTCTTGTAGGACATCACGGTAGCGGTCAGGCGAACAGTGATGCGGGTGTGACCGCTACGGGTGCTATCTCCAATATCACGCTTACCAATGCAACTATAAACGTAACAAACGGACACGTGGGAAGCATTGTAGGTAGAATTACACATGGCTACGTTGATTATAAAAATCTTAAGTCCGACGCAAAAATAGTTTGCTCCACGGGCATTGATTCCTCGACAGGGAAGTACATTACCAATACCAATGCATGGAATGCCGTTGGCGGCATATGCGGACGTGTTGACGGCTGGGGCTCTAAAATCCAGAAATTTGAGAATTGCGTATTTACAGGTTCTCTCGACGCCCCCACGGCTTCCGCTGTAGGCGGTATCGTAGGTGTTGACAGAATGACCGCTACCAATGAAACCATTACCTTTGAAAAGTGTGTTGTCGTAGCTGATTATATACGCTTCGGCGCAGAGCGTCCCGGCGGACATAATGCTTGGTACGGCGGCTGCGGCGGTATTATGGGCGCGCATATCGCGGGCGATGCTGACACGAATACAAATGGCGGTGAAAAATACGTTGGTTACGAAACCGATATTGCTATTCTTAATGAGTGCTACGTTGCCATTAATGAATACACGGTATACGCAGAGCAGGATACTCCCACCAATGCTCACGAGGGCGTTGCGGGTATGGTTGGAAATCAGGGTAACGCAAATATCAGCTTTACAAACTGTCAGATGGATATAGCCGTTGGCAACTCTGATACCGCAACCCATTTTGCTACCTTTGTTGGAAGAAATATGGGAGCTACAACATTTACGAGCTGTGTAAACACGGGTATTGTTGCAAGAATCAAGGGCGCAAGCTGGAATACCGCAAACACGTTTGCGTGGTCTGCACGTAACCCCGGTATAACCGACGGCGGCAATAATTTTGCAAGCTTTGCTCAAAGATACGGCTGGGAGGTAACTACCTCGTTCCCCACCGTTATCGAGTCCGTTGACACGTGGAAGACTGCGCTTGACAGCAACGTCTGGTCTGAAAGAACGGGCAGCATTTACCCCATTCTTAAGGTCGCTAAGGATTACGATACTTATTCCGTATCAGGCGCGGGCATTGATTACAGCTTCTTCAGCATTGACGAATGTAGCGTAAATACCATAGAGGAGCTGAGGGCGTTAGCCGTTATTTCCGACAGTATGGGCGTATTCGGCGGAAAAGATTACCTTATGGCAACTACGGGAGCAAATGCTAACAGAGTTACCGTTGCCCCCACGCTTGCTACTGCGGACTTTACGGGATTTAGCGACAGCGCATTGGCTCTTATCGGAGCGAAGCTTGGTAAGGAATTGGTTGCGCCCGACGGTGTAAACGACCGAAGCAAGATAAGCGTTCAGTTCGCGCAGATCGCGGTCGCGGCTAACGTAAACACCGAGAAACCCGACAAGAACGGCACTTACAACGTAAGAGTAATTGCAAAATTCACCGATCCTACGGTCGCAAACGTTTATTTTGAGTACGCTCTCGTTCAGAACGGAGCTGTAACCAAGCAGGCGGAAAGCGCAAAGATCACCGATTGCTACCGCGACGTTATCAAGGAAGTGAATGGTGAGCAGACCGTAATCACCGCTCAGGACGGATATTACGTAATTCTTGATATCTACGACGTGAATTTCAAGGACGTAACAAGCAGCGTTGTCTCCGTTCGCGCATACGCTACGGGAGCTGACGGTACGGTGTACTACAGCGGAAACTACGTTGATATTACGCTCACGTCCCCCGCGGCAAACTGAGTACGTTGGAGAATAAGGAGAATTTTATATGAAAAAAATAATTGCTATAGCTCTTATTCTGTGTCTGCTTCTCGCTATCGCGGCGTGCAAGAGGGACAACGAGGAAGAAATCGGTACTGAGGACGTCGTCGTTGAGACGAAGGACGGCGAAACGACTACGGAAGATAAAAAAACGCCTGACAAGAGCAAAACTATTGAGACTCTTGAGGGCGGAATGAAGGTCAAGGAGCCTCAGGGCGGATACGGCGAAACTCAGCCTGTTGACGCACAATAAAAAAGAAACGGAATTTTCCTTCGGGAGAATTCCGTTTTTTGTTGACAAAGGGTGATATGTATAGTATACTAAAATAAATACCTATAAAGGAGATACGCATATGAATGAAATTATTGAAGCTATGAGAACTCGCAGGAGTATAAGAAAATTCAAACCCGACGAGCTGCCCCGCGACGTTATAGAGAAAATTGCCGAGGCGGGAATTTGGGCGGCAAGCGGCAGAAACAGACAGTCCTCGGTCGTAGTTGCCGTTACCGACAAGGAAATTATTGAAAAACTCAGACGGACGAACGCGGAAATAATGGGATCGGCGAACGATCCGTTCTACGGCGCGCCCGCCGTGCTTATCGTTCTTGCCTCGAAGGAATATCCGACGTATCTTTACGACGGCAGTCTCGTTATGGGCAATCTTATGCTGGCGGCTCATTCGCTCGGCGTTGGTAGCTGTTGGATACACAGAGCGAAGGAGACGTTTGAGCGTCCCGAATGGAAGAGATGGCTTATCGAGATAGGACTTGACGGGGATTACGAGGGCATCGGTCACTGCGCTATCGGATACGCTGACGGAGAATACCCCGCTTCTTTACCCCGCAAAGAGGGAAGAATAATATTTTCGTGATCTGAAACAATAAAATCCCGACAGATTTTTAATCTGTCGGGATTTTATTCCTCATTAAGAACTTTATTTTTATATTCCGTGGGACTCATACCCGTGAAGGCGTGGAAGGCTCTGAAAAAATGGTGTGAATCGTAAAATCCAAGCGACGTGGCGATGGTATTAAATGTGGAATCGTTTGCGGCTATCATACGCTTCGCCGCGGCTATCTTTCTTGACGTTATGTATTCCTTGGGAGATATTCCCGCTTCTTTTACGAACGTTCTGTAAAGTGTGCTGGGACTTGTAAAAAACCTCTCCGACAGATAGCTTACCGATATATTTGAGCTTACGTTACAATCTATGAAATCGGCTATACGCTCAAAGAGAGAAAGCTCTCCAAGGAGGGATTTTTTTTCATCGTTTATAGTGAGGAACATATCGAAAAGGAGCTTCATTATCTCGTTGTAGGTTTTATCTATGTCTGTAATTTCCTGCGAGACAAGGCTGTGTATGCCGTCAAGAAGCTGTTCTCCCTTTTTGCCCATATGAATGACGGTAAACGGCTCTTCTCCGAGAAAAGTCTTTTCCATAGCGTTCATAAACTGTCCTGAGACGTTTATCCATTTTTTGCAGAACGGCTGTTGCTTGTCCGCGTAGTACGCGTGTACCTTTCTTCGGTGGATTATGTAAATATCCCCCTCGCCCACGCGGGCGTTTTTGCCCTCTGATTCGATATATCCCACGCCCGACGTGACGTATTCGATAACATATAGATACTCGAAGCTTCGCTTTGAATTGTTTCTGTTGCGTCGGATAGCGTAATTTTCGTGTGGATAAGTAATTCCCGCCATTTCCAAGTAAAAAATATCCGACTTGGAATACGGAACACTGTTTTTCCAAAGCAGCTTTTCACGCGAACGGTCAATATAAGACCTTAGCTGATTTGCCATAACTGACACCTCATAAAAGGGAAGAGCGCATCAGTCCGATGCGCCGCTTTCTTCCTTTTTCTTTTCCTTTTTCTTGGCTTTTTCTTCTTTGTTTTTTTCTTTTTCCTTTGACTTGTCCTTCTTCTCCTCGTCGTCCTCCTCGATAGGCTCGGGGAACTTGACGTCTATCATCGCCTGTGCAATGTTCTTCAGATGTGCGCTCATAGCTACAAGCGCGCAGATCACCGAAATATAGTCGGCATCGTTTTCAGTGTCAAGAGAAAGACTGTCAAGAATGTCGTCGTTCAAAAAGTCAAGCGCTTGCTTTCGGGTATTATCCTTTATCTGTTGATGCGTGTCGTAAAGAGCCGTTAACTGCTTGGCATCAAAGCCCTCAATTTCATATGCTCCGTGAAGCAATCTCTTTATTTCACCGATAGAAAGGGTGCTTTTGAGAGAATAGATATAAAGTATCTGGATGACCTGCTCACGGGTATATTTTTTGCCCTTGACAGGCAGGATCACGTCGTCCTTGGAGTAATTGTTTATCATAGTTTTTGTAAGCTGACGACTCTTATATCTGTCCGAGCCTTCCTCAAGCTTACACGAAATAAGATTTATTATCTGGTCAACGTAAAGGTCTATAGCGGGAATATCTTTACTTGTAAGCTCGGCATCGTTCGTGGCATCCACCGCGATGTCTGTAAGTTGTTTACGAGTCATTATATACGTCTCCTACGGTGTATTTTGGTATACGATACTATTATACATCATATTTTTGATTATATCAAGTGTTTTATAAAAATTTGTCAAAATTCAAGGTAATTCGACCTCAAAAATTTCGTCAAGAGCATCGTATTCGTCATAATATTCCGACTGTGTCATCCAATCCTCACTCACGCTCATAAGCTCACCGTAGTTCTCGTCGTATTCATACACGCATACGCAGTATATAAGACTTTCGGAAAAATATGAAACTGTAATTTTAGAACGCGGTATTACGGTATCTTCAAAATATTCGTACACTGTTCTGCTTACGTTTTTTTCATAGGGAACAGTGTATTCCTCTTTTGTTTCGGCAAGATATTTAAAGTCTTGCTCTTCGGAAATGAGAAAGCCGTTTCCGTCCTTGAAATTTACTATGTCAACGTCTCTTACGAAGCTATAGCCACTTTTGGTGGCGAGGAGTAATCTGCGATGTACGTCGCCGTCGGAGTCTTTTTTGAACGCAACGAGAATGTCGTTTCTGCCGTCCGAATTAACGTCGGATATTTCTACGGCAGAAATACCGTCGTAAACGTCCGCGTCCGCGCTGAAGTCGAAGGGGCAAAGCTTTTTTGAGTTCTCCTTTACCGTGACTTTTCCTACCTTGCCGAATGAGCCGTAGAATATGAATTCCTTGCCGTCCGCTTGCGCGACGTGATATTTGGTCAGATTAAAATTTAAGTCCAGCTTTCCAAAATCAAGCAGCAAAACGCAGAGCGTTGCCACGACCGCAAGGAAGAGCGCAACGATCGGTATATATTTTGATTTCATTTCAGCACCTCAAAAAGTGATTTTTTTCGGCAAAATGCCTATATATATTGTATAACAAAACCTCAAAAAAGTAAAGACAAATAAAAAATATTTTTTTGAAAAATATGCTTGACAAAAGATACTTTATGTGGTATAATATATTTCGTTCCGTGAGAACGGGCACACGCTGGTGTGGCTCAATGGCAGAGCAGCTGATTTGTAATCAGCAGGTTGATGGTTCGACTCCGTTCACCAGCTCCATTCGGTTGAGCTTCACGGCGACACCGATATTTGGGGGATTTCCCGAGCGGCCAAAGGGGGCAGACTGTAAATCTGTTGTCACTGACTTCGGTGGTCCGAATCCACCATCCCCCACCAAAAA
>JAZOON010000107.1:0-1772 GCA_045655045.1 Eubacteriales bacterium
GCTCACAGAACGACATGGCTACGATCCGACTTTATCTTCTCTATTGCTAACGCAAACAGATCGCGGAGCAGTATCACGTTACCCGTTCTCGTCGCAAGCTTCTCGCCGTTTATGCTGACCGTTCCGTAAGGCACGTGCACGAGCTTATCGTGCCAATCGTAGCCCATAAGCTGGACGACCTTGAACCACTGCGCAAAATGCAAGCTCTGTCCTGCGCTGGTTACGTATATAGCCTTATCAAAGTCATAAGTCTGCTTTCTGTATACAGCCGCCGCGATATCTCTCGTGGGATAAAGCGTAGAGCCGTCTCTTTTAAGTATAAGACAAGGGGGCATACCGTATTCCTCAAGGTCAACTATCGATGCGCCGTCGTCTATCTTCATAAGTCCCATATCGCGAAGCTTCTGCACCTGCGCGGGCATCTTGTCGGTATAGAAGGACTCGCCCTTGTAGCTGTCAAATTCAATTCCGAGCTGCGCGTAAGTCTTTTTATACTCCGCAAGGCTTATCTCTACGAACCACTGCCACAGCTTTATATTTTCCTCATCGTTCTGCTCAAGCTTATGGAACTCCGCCCTCGCCTCGTCGTTGAGCGCGGGGTTCTCCTCTGCCGCCTCGTGGAATTTAACGTAAAGCTCAACGAGCTTGTCTATTCCGCCTTCCTCGATAAGCTCTTTGTTTCCCCATTTGCGATAAGCAACGATAAGCTTACCGAACTGCGTACCCCAGTCACCGAGATAATTTATTCCAACGCACTCATATCCCGCAAACTCGTGGAGCTTTTTAAGCGAATGTCCGATAACCGTCGTTCCGAGATGTCCAATATGGAAGGGCTTTGCCACGTTGGGTGAAGAATAGTCAAGAACTACCGTCTTTCCCTCTCCGAGCTTTGGCGCGCCGTACTTTTCCCCTCTCTCTCTCGCCTCTCCCGCTACCTTCTCTGACAGAGCCTGTCCGTCAAGGAAAATATTGAGATATCCGTTCACCGCCTCAGCGCGCGCAACGTAAGGCGCGCAGAAACCGTCCGCAACGGTTGCCGCTATCTTCACGGGAGCCATACGCAACGTCTTACTCATTTTAAAGCACGGTAAAGCTAAGTCTCCCATCTTAGCGTCGGGCGGATATTCAAGCATTGCCGCCACCTCTTTGGCATCTATTGTTATATCCGAATTGAGGGCTTTAAGCTTCTCTACTATCTCCTCGGCTATTTTCGATTTAATTTCAAGCATTGTCTTTCTCCTTTGCTTTTAAGTCACAACTAATAATTATACTACATTTGCGTTCTTTTTTCAAGTACCGCGAAAAAATTATTTTTGGCATTCCGCCGTTACGTCCGCAAGGATAGCCGCAGTGAACGCGATAATTTCCTTACTGCTCAGCAAAAGCTGTATTCCGCGAACTCCCGCGCTGACAGTCAGCGTATCAAGTCCGCCCGCGCTCTCGTCAAAGTACGTTGGAAATTTCTTCTTCATTCCCACGGGGGAGCAACCGCCTCTTATATATCCCGTGATTCCGAGAAGCTCCTTGACGGGTAACGGCTCTATTTTCTTCGAGCCCGTCACAGCCGCCGCCTTTTTCAGGTCTATTTCCCTATGACAGGGTATGCAGAAAACGAATATTCTACCCTTGTCCGACCTCGTCACGATGGTCTTGAAAACTTTCTCGTAAGGCAATCCAACGCTGTCCGCTATATGCACGCCCGAAAGATCGTTCTCGTCAACCTCATACTCACAGGGAGTGTACTTTATCTTCGCCGCGTCAAGCTGACGCAT
>JAZOON010000108.1:0-6754 GCA_045655045.1 Eubacteriales bacterium
TTGGAACTATGTTAGTGCTTTTATTGCGAGCCTCCCTTGTCAAAGGGAGGGGGACCGCTTGCGGTGGAGGGATTCATATTTAACGCAAACATATTTCTTGTGCGGACTTTTACGGGGCGTCGAGGACGTCGCCCCCTACAAATTATAATAAACATATAGGTTCACGCCGCACGTTTCATGAGAACGTCTCGCGGACAGTCGAGGACGCCTGTCCCTACAAAATAAGCGGCTAACACAATTCTAACCTTGGGGCTACGATCAGGATGACATTCGCGGGAGCAATTCTTCAAACGACAGCACAGACTCCACCACTATTTTTTCTTTTTCCGTCAAGAAGTTTTTTGGCGCTACCTTTTTTTCAAAAAAGGTAGCAAAACCGCATCCCCCCGCATCCATAAAGGGGAACTTTCTCGAAAGAAAGTTCCCCTTACAATAATAAAAATATCACTCTACTGCATCAAGTATCTTTTCCACGGTTGCAAAAAATTCCGCGTACGCGTCTTGACGGTCGGTATCTATTTCAAAAAGATAACCCTTATTTTTTGCAACGTAAACCGCGTCTTCCTTAAGATAAACGGAATACCTTTGGGTGTCGGTTGAAAAGTCGAGCCTTATATCCCAGAAGCCCTTTGACGCGTCAAGGGCTTTTTTATAGCTTGCGCCTTGAACCGCTGAGGCAAAGCTGTCCGCCAATTCCCTTGCCTGCTCGCCCGTCACTACCGCTTCAACACCCCTCAAAAACGCTTCTTCGCGTAGCGGGTCGGAAACGACTATTTCCGAGCAGCTCTCCGCACCGTCCTTAACTTCGTTTAACTTCAATCTTCCCGTTATAGGATCTGTGAGCGCAAGCACGCCAACGAGCAGTATAACGATCACCAAGCAAATACAGACAGTAATTATCATTATCTTATTACTTTTCTTTTTATTACTCATATTTTCTCCCTTTTTGCCGCGCGCAAGGAATTTAAGACCGCAATGACCGCCGCGCCTACGTCTGCCACAACAGCAAGCTCTATCGGCGCGTCAATTTTCAAATACGCAAGTGTTACGCTCGCAAGCAGCACCGCGATTTTTATTCCCAAGGACAGCGCAATATTGCACGTCGCTACACGCGATGTTCTTTTGGATATACGTATTGCCGTTCTTATCTTTTCGAGATCGTCGTCCATAAGGACCACGTCCGCGCTCTCAACCGTCAAAGCCGAGCCGCAACCGCCCATCGCAATTCCAACGTCCGCCGCCGCTATTGCCGCGGAGTCGTTGAGTCCGTCTCCGCAAAACGCCACGTAGCCTTTACCTTTTTCCGTTTTTATTATCTCCGAAAGCACGTCGAGCTTTTGGTCGGGAGTTTGCGACGCGTAGTATTCGCTTATTCCAACGCTCTCGCATACGTCACCTACCGCGCTTTCGTTATCTCCGCTGACTACCGCTATTCTTTCTATACCTTCGCCGTAAAGCGCACGTACGGTATCCGCTACGCCGTCCTTCAGTCTTGACGAAAAATCAAGTCTGCCGAGAAGCTTTCCGTCAAGCGCGCCGTATATGCAAGTCATCTCGCACCGAGGCGCGTAAATACCGTTATCCGCCATAAGCTTTTCGTTGCCGAAAAGCGCCGTATGCCCATCAATTTCGCAACGTATTCCCTTTCCGCCGATAACGTTTACGTTTTCCACGTCAGCGCTTACCGCATCCGTAAACTCTTCGCAAAAGGATTTCGCCGCCGCGTGAGGGGAATGCACTAGTACTGCTTGCGCTATCTTCAAAAACTCAGCTTCTTCCGTATTTTCGTAAACCGTCGCTCCGTCAAATCTCATCTGCGCGTCGGTAAGAGTTCCCGTCTTGTCGAAAACCACGCTCCCAAGCTTCGCCGTTCTGTCCATGACCTCGCCGCCGCGAAAGATTATTCCCAATGCCGCCGCGCTACCGACACCCGCAAAATACGTAAGCGGAACGGATAGCACGAGCGAGCAAGGACACGATACGACCAATATCATTATCGCCGCCTTTGCCCACTGCGCAATATTGCCCGTAGCGATAGTTCCAATTAAAAAAACGCAAGATGCAATCGTGAAGGCTATCGGTGTGAACACCGCCGCAAAGCGCGATATCCTTTTCTCCGCCTTTGATTTTCTTTCGTTTGCTTCGTCAACCGCCTTACGAAGTCTTACGGCTATGGAATTTTCGTATTCCCTCGTCACTCTTATCTGAATATCACCGTCCGTAAGCATAGCCCCCGACGGACATTCTACGCCGACGTACAGCTCAAGCGGCTTCGCTTCTCCCGTAACGGACGACGTATCGGCATAGCCGCCGCCAAGCGTGACCACGCCGTCAAGCGGTACTCTCTCTCCCGCTCTTACAAGTATTATCTCGCCCACGTCAACGTTCTCGGGAGACACGCCAAGAAGCACTCCGTCGCGCAAAACGCTCGCCGTGTCGGAAGTTATCTTTAGAAGCTCGGATATATTCTTCTTTGATCTTGAATACGCTCCGTCCGAGATCATCTCTCCAAGCGAATAAAGGTACATTACCGCCGCCGCATCGGCGTACTCCCCGATAGCAAAAGCTCCGAGCGTTGCCACGCACATAAGCGTAAATTCGGTAAATATCTTTTTTCTGCGAAAGCCCCCGAGCATTCCGCCATACACCTCAAAGCCAAACAGCAGATACGCCGTCAACGAGGCAATAAGCGGTATATGATACGGTAAAAAGCCAAGAAATCCCACAACTGTCGGAATTGCTCCGAGAACGTATTTCAAAATCCTTTTTGAGCTATGCTCTTCGTGTCCGTGATCGTGTCCGCAGCCGCAAGAACAGCCTTCGTGAGAATGCTCATGCTCGTGGCAATGCTCGTGCTCGTGGCAATGCTCGTGTTCGTGACAGTGACAGTGCTCGTGTTCGTGTTCGTTTTGCTTCATTCCTTGCCTCCATTTCTATGCTCAACGTGCAAAAGCGCCATATCGAGCATCAATCTTACGTGTTCGTCAGCTATAGAATAAACTACGCTCTTACCGTTTCTCTTTATTCTCACAAGATCTGCTCTTCTGAGTATCGCAAGCTGATGCGATATTGCCGATTGGCTCATTCCAAGCCGCTCGGATATGTGCATTACGCAAAGACTTCCGTCAAGAAGCTCAACTAATATCCGCAGTCTCGTTTTGTCGGACATAGCCTTGAAAAATTCACTCATTCCGTCAAGCTCTGTCTCCTTCGTTATTCTCGCCGCCTTTAGTTTATGCATATTACTCCTCACATATGAATATTTGTTCATATGAATATGCTATCATATAAGACAAAAAAAGTCAAGTAAATTTAATATAATTTTCTTTTGTTTACACGGCGTTCAAATTTTCGGTATATAATTAGTATATAATCTTTCAAGGAGCTTTAAAAATGGGAAAAAAGCTTACAGTTTTTTGTATGACGGATATACATAATCAGCAGGCTATGCTGGACTTCCCCACTACCCTTCGCGCTTCCGCCGTGTCTGCCGCAGAGCTTGCCGTGAGTGAGTTTGGCAAGGCTGACCTTACGCTCGTCGGCGGTGACAACGTTTCGGATTATCCTAATTGGAACAAGTCGTGTGCTCTGCCCAAAAAGAATTTTTTGGACATAAAGAAAAAAATAGTGGATTGCTTCGCTGCCGCAACAAAGGAAGAAAAGGTTCTTTACGTCGCGGGAAATAACGATATGATACTCGGAGACGTTGGCACGGACGACAATCTTCCCTACAACACTACCGATTTTTATTACACAGGACCGATGAACGAAACTCTCGGCGTGCTGTCGGATAACGACTGCTTTACAGTTCACGCCGCAGATAAGCCGCACGAAAATCCTTATCTCGATGCTTTTCACTACGTAGTTAATGGTGTCGATTTTATTGGAATAAACGTTGATCCCAACACCGCGTACAACAGTCACGAAGGATATTACACCGACGAAACCTTGCATTGGGTGGACAAAAAGCTTGAGGAGATAGACCCTTTGGGTACGAAGCCCGTATTCGTGGTAGGTCACCTCTCGGCTATGTACTGCTCGGGCGGAAAATGGTGGGAATCTATGATCAACGGAAACGTCCCGCTTTTCTACGAGGTACTTTCCAAGCATAAAAATCTTTTTTATCTGTACGGACATCTGCACGGCGCGGGATTCGTATATAAGGATTTTTCCTCGGGAGCTGTGGTGCATATGGATGATGCCGCAAAGCCGCTTGACGCAAATCTTTCTTCGGTCGACAACAAGGCTTGCGCTCCGTACGCCTTTACCTTGGTCCATATGGGAGGTCTGCGCCCATTCTGGCATTCCAACATAGAATATTTCAAGAACGACGGATTAACGGGATTTGGCGGCAGATACGATAAGGAACGCTATTATCCCGCAACGGGCACACCCCGCCTTGCTCAGTATATGGTATTTGACGTGTACGACGACAGGGTTATTTTCCGCATAAGAAACACGGGCGATATGGACGGCTACTCAGTAGCTGACAAGCCCGCAGATTATACGGTGTTTTTTCAAAAATAAAGAATTGGAGTTATTATGAACAGGTTTAAATCCGAAAAAGCTTTGCGGATGTTTGCGATTTGCGCAGCTTGCGTAGCAGTCTTGTCCGCAGTTTTAAGACTTATCAGCATTCTTTTCTTCTACGACGTTAACATCGGCTATTATAAGTCGGGTGCGATATTGCCGATGATCGCCCAAGTGCTTCCCGCGCTTGCGACCGCGGCTGCCGTCGTTTTCACGGCGATACCTAAGGTATCCGTAAAGCCGCTCACTCCCGAAAATACGTTTACCGCTCGCTCCTTGGCAATCTTCCCCGCCGCGGGATTTTCGGCGTACGCGGTTCTGTATCTTCTCAATTTGGCGCAATACCTTGGCTCGCTCGACGTCATTGTCTTTAAAGCGGTTTTCTGGAATATCTTATTTGCCGTTGCCTTCGTTTGCGCGGCGGTATTCTTCTGGCTTACCTTCCTCGGCAAAAAGAATAACTCATCCCTCTTTGTTGGGTTGGGCGTTGGCGCAGTCGTAAGCCTTGTGGCGTTCCTCGCGACAAGCTATTTCGACGCACTCGTTCAAATGAATTCTCCGAACAAAGCCGTATTCCATTTTGCCGTCCTCGGCACTATGCTTCTTACTGTAAATGAGATGAGAATAGGTATACCTCAAAAAAAGGCATCCTTCCATCTCTTTTCCGCCGCTGTCGCCGCTATCTACGCAACAACGTCCTCACTGCCGTCTATTATTTGCAGTATAGCGGGCAAGATGCCTGTAAACTACGCGCTTATATTTGAGGACGGGGTTCTCCTTGCTTGCGCCATCTTTGCCTTTGCAAGACTGTTTCAGCTTTGCCATTCAAAGGAAGAAAAGTCTGACGAACAAGAGGAAAGCGTATGAGTGCAAACGACAGAATTCAGTGGTTTCACAAAATGGTGTCGGAAAACTGTTATCCCAACGCAAAGGATATCTCCGAAAAATTCGGTATATCTCCAAGGCAGGCGCAAAGGGATCTTGAGCATATGAGAAATGCTCTCTCTGCACCGCTTTCCTACAGTCCCGCGCACAGAGGATACTATTATACCACGAAATTTATTCTTCCGTCCATGATAAGCACGGAAAACGAAACGGAATACAACGCGGTCCTTTCGGGTCTTCGCGAGTTTACCGACAACGCCGCCAAGGTGTCGGTGGTGCAAATGCAGCTTCCCTACTCTGCCGTCCTTGAGATAAAGGACAAGATAACCGTAATGAATTTGAGGTCGTTTATAGTAGGCGAGGAAAGGCGACACCGTTACCTTTGCGAGTTCCCGAGCATCGAACTGTTCTTGGGAGTCATTATGTCCACGGGCGCGGATATAAAAATAGTCTCCCCCGATTGGCTCAGAGAAAAGCTCGTTGATTTTGCGAAGAAAATACTTATAAACAACGAAAAAAGCTCCGATTAAATCGGAGCTTTGAGTATGTCGATAAAGTTATTTTTGGCTCTCCCATAGGGAGAGCTCCGCGAAGCGGTGAGAGGGGGAACGCTCAAAATATACATTTTTTTGATACAATTTGGGCTTTTTGTTATTGCCCTCTCCGTCACCTGACGGTGCCACCTCTCCCAAGGTGAGAGGCTTAAGTTGTTTTTCGACAATCTAAAAGCTCCGATCAGATCGGAGCTTTTTCGTTTTTTATCTTTTGTAAATAGCTTTATCAGTGTGTGCCGTACTTTCGCCCTACGGTCCTTTCAAATACACTGCCGAGAATCACTCCGCCAACTATGGCACAAGCTCCCTGAAGAAGATTGCCGAGTATGGACGATACGGCACCCATACCGTAAAGGCAGAAAAATTCGTAAGCAAAATATCCAAGCACCATAACCGTTTCAGCACATACTGCCGAGATTATTCTCGCAAGGGTTGGCTTAAGCGGCTTTCTGAGCATACGGCATACGAAATACGCAACTATTGCCATAGCGGCTTTTATTACCGCCGTCGCGGGAACGTAGACCGTATATCCCATAAGCAGATCGGCAAGTCCCGCGCCGATAGCTGCCGCTGCCGCGCCTATCCAAGGTCCGACGCTCCATGCACCAAGCAACAGCATTATGTCTCCAAGGTTGAAATAACCGAACGGCAAAGGTACGGAAATAAACGTACACGCACAAACGAGCGCAGCAAATACCGCGCCGAAGCACAGCTTGAGGGTAAGCCTTTTTGTAGAACGCAATTGATTGTTTTCTCGTTTCATGGAAAATCACCTGACCTTAAAT
>JAZOON010000109.1:0-2078 GCA_045655045.1 Eubacteriales bacterium
TCACATTCCATACCAAAATAAGCCGCCGCCGTCGCAAGAGCAACTCCGTGCTGTCCCGCGCCCGTTTCCGCGATCAATTTCTTTTTACCCATATACTTTGCCAAAAGTCCCTCACCCATACAGTGGTTGAGCTTGTGCGCTCCCGTATGATTGAGATCCTCTCGCTTTACGTATATCTGACAGTTGCCAAAAAGCTTGGAAAGTCTCTCGCAGTGATATACGGGCGTAGGTCTGCCCTGAAAATCCTTGCGTATTCTTCTCAGCTCATTGATAAATTGCGCCGACTGGCATATCGCCTCATACGAATTTTTTGCTTCCTCAAAAGCAGGTATGAGCTCGGGCGGAAGATATGCTCCGCCGTATTCTCCGAAATAACCGTCCTCGCTGGGAAACTCCTTCAAATAGTTATCAAAATCTCTGTACTTATTCATATCCGTTCTCCTAAAATTAAATTTATTTATTTTGACCAATATTAAAATTCATACTACAAAATCGCCATCGCACAGCCGACAAATACATAAATCCTCCTAAAAAACAAAGAAGCCCCCTACTCAGGGACAGGAATAACCTGCGGTGCCACCCATGATTGATGTTTACATCCTCTTTGCATCGCCTTAAAGCAACTCCGAACAATAACGGATTCGGCTTCCGTCGGTTGCTACTCCCTCAAAAAAGGTTTCGACCGCCCTCATGAGTCCATTCACCGAACGTTCCTTACCGCACTCACACCGTCGGCGGCTCTCTGAAAGGAAACTGGAACGACTACTATTCTCAATCATCGGTTTACCTTGTAATTATACTCCAAACGTATTATTTTGTCAATACAAAAACGCCGTATTTTTTCAAATACGGCGTTTTATACAATATTAATTGTCGATAGTTGTTGATTTATGCATAGTTCTAAATAAAACTAAAGCTTATTCGTAATCTACAACGTCTATCCAGCCGTGGAGAAAATCTCTCTCCTCGGGCTTACCCTTTACGGACTGAGAAGCGGCAACTATAGGAAGCCATTTCTGCACGTATTTCTTTTCGGTACCGCTCTTTTCGCAGAACAAATTCAAGTATTTGTCAGCTACGTCCTGCTTACCCTCAAGGCAGAACAAGAGGTACGTTCTCGCAACGTCAGCCGATGCGTTACCCTGAGTAGCGTGCGCCCAGTCGATGATATAGGGGATTCCCGTTTCGGTCACAACGATATTCGTAGGGTTGAAATCTCCGTGACAAACCTTAGTATGCTTAGGCATACCCTCAAGACGGGTGTGAAGCTCGTATCTTATGTTATCACTAACGTCCGCCTGATGAATTTTTCTGTTCATTTTATCCTTGAGCTTGTTGAGCATAGGGCAGGTCTTGCTATGCACCTTGAGCTGGAGCTCAACGAACATATCAAGATACTCGTCTATTTTTTCAGGATTTTCTTCAATAATTTCCGCAAGAGTTTTTCCCGTGATAAATTCAGAAATAATAGCCCATTTACCGTCAACCTTCGTCACCTCAAGAACCTTAGGGATGTTAAGTCCCGTCTCCTCTACGCGAGCCTGATTAAGAGCTTCATTAAGAACGTCTGCCTTGGAATACTCCGCATCGAAAACCTTTACGGTCTTGTTGTCTTCACAATAAATAACCTTGGTATCTCTTACAGCAACAACATTGTTAAGTTTCATTTGTAGCTCCTCCTAAAATTATATATCGGTATGCTCACCGTAGTAAGCATTGAGGTACATCTGTTTGATCTCACTCATAAGGGGATAACGGGGATTAGCACCTGTGCACTGGTCGTCAAACGCCTGCTCGACCATATCGTCAAGACGAGCAAGGAAGTCAGCTTCGTCTACACCGTAATCCTTGATCGTTGCCTTAATTCCAACTCTTTCCTTGAGGTCATTGATAGCCTTGATAAGGTTCTCAAGCTTTTCCTCGTCGCTCTTGCCGCCAAGTCCGAGATAGTCAGCGATTTCAGCATAACGAGCGAGCGTGTGAGGATGATCATACTGCGAGAACGTACCCATCTTCACAGGGGTTTCGGATGCGTTGAATCTGATAACCTCCTCTATCATAAGGGCGTTAGCAACACC
>JAZOON010000110.1:0-3963 GCA_045655045.1 Eubacteriales bacterium
ACATCGGCAAAGCACTCAAGTCAAAGCTTGCAGACAGCAGTTACTACTCTCTTCCCCGCATACGCAGAAAGCTGACATCGGCAATCGACGGAACGGTAAAATATCTGTTTGGTCTTGACGACGGCAACTGCGTGGAAAGCGTGGTAATGAAGTACAAGCACGGAAATACTATATGTATATCGTCTCAGGTCGGCTGCCGTATGGGATGCGCCTTCTGCGCGTCAACTATCGGCGGAAAGGTACGTGACCTTACTGCGGCGGAAATGCTCGGACAGATAATCGTCGCTCAGAACGATACGGGCGAGCGTATATCCAACGTCGTTATGATGGGTATTGGCGAGCCGCTTGACAATTATCAAAACGTAATACGCTTTCTGAAGCTCGTGAACTGTGAGGACGGACTTAACATAGGCTACCGCCATATCTCTCTGTCCACCTGTGGTCTTGCGGATAAAATAGACGAGCTTGCAAAGGAAAATTTCCCTATCACGCTATCTATATCTCTGCACGCTTCAGACGACGTAACGCGCAGCAGCATAATGCCCGTCAATAAAAAATGGAATATTGAAAGGCTTATGAGCGCGTGTAAGAATTACTATCGCGCGACAGGCAGAAGAATATCCTTTGAATATACTCTCATATCGGGTAAAAACGACTCGCGCGAGTCTGCCTTGGCACTCGCCGACTTGCTGAACAAGCATCTGCGTTCAAGGACGGACACCATGCCCATTCACGTCAATCTTATCCCCGTAAACCCCGTAACGGAGACGGGATTTTCCTCGTCGGAGAAAAAAACGGTCGAGGAGTTTGCCGCAACACTTGAGAAAAAGGGGGTTCGCGCAACGGTACGCCGCCGTCTCGGCGCGGACATAAACGCTTCCTGCGGTCAGCTCCGCAGAGAGGAAGAAACCAAAAATTAATTTCCTCATTCAGTGATACATAACAAGCGACGGAGAATGTAAATGAAATATCGCATAGTATCACTGCAATATATAAAAGGAAGAAAAATATCAAAAAGGCTTCGGGCAAAAAGAAAAGAAATATCGGGATACCTTACGGTATTGCCGCCCGTGGCGTCAGGCAGGATATATCACGAATATATCGACCTCGGTCTGCTTTTCGAGCTTGGACAGCTCCCCGAGGCAAAAATAAAAAAGGTAAAAAAGCACAGAATAAAAAAGGCGGCAAAAAGGGCTCGTCAGAGCGCATCCGCCTTTTGGACAAGAATCAAGGCTCGCTCTGCCGCAAGGTCACAAAGGACTGAACGTCCCGCGTTTTTCGCGGGAGTGCTTTTGGCGGCTGCGGTCGTTTCCGCGCTTTGCGCAACAGGCGTTCTTTCAAAGCTTTTTATGCCTTACGTCAAAAGCTTCACTCCCGTTCCCGTCCCTATGCTCGTGGGCGAAACTATTGAGCGTGCTGAGGCCGAGGCTTACGACTTCGAGCTTCTCGTGACGTATGAAAACAGTGCGGACGTAGAGGCGGGAGTGGTTATATCCCAGCGTCCCGAAGCGGGCGTTATAAGAAAAATATTCAAAAACGGAGAGCCCTGCTACATTACAGTAACGGTAAGCGCGGGCAAGGAATACTATACTGTCAAGGATCTCGTCGGCACGGACGGTCGCCTTGCGTTGCTCGCTCTTTATAACGAGGGAGTATGCGTAAAGGAAGAGTACGTCCATTCGGACGTCTTTCCCGAGGGAAGCGTCATAAGCAGCTCGCCGTCAGCGGGTGCTGTGCTTTACGAGGGCGAGACGCTTACTCTCAGAATAAGTCTTGGCAAGGAGACTGTTCTCGTGAGCGTACCTAACCTTTACGGCTTGAGCGAAGCGCAAGCTGCCGAGCTGCTTGCCGCAAGGGGGCTTAGGCTTGGCACTGTGACCTATTCACCTGACTCGGAGAGCGCGGGCAAGATAATCCGACAGCAGTATTCTCCTTATGAAAAGGTCGCTCTTGGCTCGGTGATCAACGTAACCGTGAGCCTTGGCGCGCAAACGCAGCAGAAAGCAGTACCCGACCTGTACGGTCTTACCGCAGAGGAAGCGGCAAGTAAGCTATCCGAGTTCGGTCTCGTGCTTGGAAATATATATTCCGTTTCAAGCGGCGCGCCGAGTGGCACGGTGGTCACTCAGACACCCGTGGCGGGAACGCCCATAACCTCGTCGATAACGGCGGTAGACGTTTATATCAGTTCATAGCAAAGGAAGTTTAACTATGGAAAACACTATCAAGGGAAAAATAATAAAGGGAGTTGGCGGTCTTTATTCCGTCAGGGTTCTTGACGAGGACTCTCCCTTTTATAAAAAGGTCGTGCGCTGTCGCGCAAGGGGGGCGTTCAGGCACAATAACGTGACTCCCTTGCCGGGGGATTTCGTGCTTATTTCCTTTGACGAAGCTATAGAAAACGAGGACGGCGGAAAATTCGTAATTGACGAAATAACGGACAGGCGCAACGCGCTTATCCGTCCCCCCATGGCAAATCTCGACTATCTCTTCGTAACCATGGCTGCCGCTTCTCCCTCGCCTATCCTTTCAACGGTAGACAAGCTCATAGCTATCGCGGAGCATAACAAAATAGAGCCCGTAATAGTTATCACAAAAAACGAGCTTGATACAAGCAAGGCGGACGAGCTACTTGGCATTTATAAAAAAAGCGGCTTTGAGTGCTTTTCCCTCTCTGCCGCCGAGGGCGTCGGTATTGAGCCTATCGACTTATTTATAAAGGAAAAGCTTCCCCGAAAAACCGCAGCCTTTGCGGGTGCTTCGGGCATTGGGAAGTCCACGCTTTTAAACAGACTTTTTCCGCAGCTTGACTTGTCAACCTCGGAGATAAGCCGCAAAATAGAGCGCGGAAGGCATACGACGCGAGAGGTAAATCTCTTCCCGCTTTCGGACGACACTGACTGCGGGTACATAGCGGACACCCCCGGCTTCTCTATGCTTGATTTTAAGCGCTTTGATTTTTTTGAAAAGGACGACCTCGTATACACCATGCGTGAGTTTGCGCCGTATATCGGAGAGTGCAGATTTACAAAATGCTCCCATACCAAGGAGCAAGGCTGCGCTATAATCGAGGCGGTCAGACGTGGAGAAATTCCAAAATCAAGACACGAGAGCTACGTCGAGCTTTACGACGTACTAAAGCTCAGAAAGAAGTGGGAACAATGAGAGCATTTATATACACGGGGGGAAAAATAAATAAGGCTAACATCACGGAGCATCCAAAATCCGATGACCTTAAGATCGCTGCTGACTCAGGCTACAAAAACGCGCTTGAGCTTGGAGAGAAGGTGGACGTTCTTCTTGGCGATTTTGATTCGTATACGGACAAAATGCCCGAGGGCGTTGAGGTTCTGAAGGTTCCTGCCGAAAAGGATTTTACAGATACGCAGATGGCTGTCAAGGAAGCTCTTGAGAGAGGCGCTGACGAGCTTGTGATAATCGGCGGTCTTGGCGGCAGACTCGACCATACGCTATCAAACGTATCCATACTCGCAGAGCTTTGGAAGATACGGGTACATACCGTTATGACCGACGGCTTCAACAGAGTCCGCTACGTAAATTCTTCAAGCACACTCGTGCCGAGAAGCCATTTCAAATACGTATCGGTCATAGCTCTGTCGGAAAAGCTTAAGGGTGTGAGCATTGAGGGCTGCAAATATCCGCTTGACAACGCAACTCTGCTCAGAGCAAATCAATACGCCGTTTCCAACGAAATACTCGGCAACTGCGCACTGATATCTCTCAAAAAGGGCGAGTGTCTTATCATAGAAAGCACTTGATAAAAAGGGGCTGTCACATTTGGCAAGACCGAAAAAGTCCAAAAAAATAAAAAAGAACCCATTTACCTTAAAATTTTGTAAATGAGATAATAATAAGTTGAATTTCTCCGAAATTCTTCATTTTAAATGGACTTTTTCTACCGCCGTTCTCGGGGCTCGACGTATTTTTATACGCCTATCGCCC
>JAZOON010000111.1:0-2699 GCA_045655045.1 Eubacteriales bacterium
CGTACTTCTTTCCCGAAATAGCACATACGTTATCTATGACCTTACGGATGGTATCGACCTCGAACATGTTGTCAACGTCCTGCATTACGCAAGCGAGACGCTCAAGACCCATACCTGTATCTATATTCTTTTGAGCAAGCTCGGTGTAGTTGCCGTTTCCGTCGTTATTGAACTGAGAGAATACGTTGTTCCAGATCTCCATAAATCTGTCGCAATCACAGCCGGGCTTACAGTCGGGCGAGCCGCAGCCGTATTTGATTCCACGGTCGAAATATATCTCGGAGCAAGGACCGCAAGGACCTGAGCCGTGCTCCCAGAAGTTATCAGCCTTTCCAAGACGGACGATATGCTCCTCGGGAACGCCTACCTTATCTCTCCAGATAGCGTAAGCCTCCTCGTCGTTTTCGTATATAGAGGGCCACAGAAGGTCTGCGGGGATCTCCAACCATTCGGTAAGGAATTCCCAAGCCCACGGAATAGCCTCTTCCTTGAAATAGTCTCCAAATGAGAAGTTTCCGAGCATCTCAAAGTACGTACCGTGACGCGCAGTGTGACCTACTCTGTCGAGGTCGGGCGTGCGGATACATTTCTGGCATGTAGTGACTCTGTTGCGGGGCGGGATCTCCTCTCCCGTGAAGTACTTCTTCATAGGCGCCATGCCCGAGTTGATAAGAAGCAGAGATTTGTCATTTATTGGAACGAGAGGGAAAGAGGGAAGTCTTAAGTGTCCCTTTGATTCAAAAAATGAAAGATATTTTTCTCTCAGTTCGTTAAGTGAGGTCCATTTCATAGTAAATAGCCTTGCCTTTCTAATAATATCATCTTAATATTATATCACATTGTTTTTGTTATGTCAATAATTCTTGTCGAAAATATGTCAGATAAGCTCGCCGAATACGGTGTTTCCGTCTGTGGATAAAAGACGAACGTCTGCTATTATGGCGTGCATAGGTCGCGGTGAGGGAACGGACACCTCCAAAAAGTCGGCTGTGTGTCCCGTTGCAAGCCCGTCCTTGTAAGTCTCAAACAACACCTGTTTTATGGGGCGCAGCTTTATTTCTTCTTCAAGCAACTGCTTTCTTGCCTCTGCTTCTATGGCTTCAAGCTTATGCAGACGGCGGCTTTTTTCTTCCTTTGAGATCTGTCCGCTCATTACAGCGGCGGGAGTTCCCGCTCTTTTTGAATACGGGAATATATGCGCCGTCAGAAATTTTGCCTGTCTTAAAAATCCCGCAGTCTCGGCAAAATCCTCATCGGTTTCCGTCGGAAAGCCTACTATTACGTCGGTCGTGAATTTGACCTCGGGGATATATTCGCGAAGAAGCTCTATGGCGTTCATTGCCTGACGGGCGTTGTATTTTCTTTTCATAAGAGCGAGTATTCGGCTGCTTCCGCTTTGAAGCGAGAGATGATAATGCGGAGCGAGACACTTTATTTCGGAAAGTCTTTTTGCGACGTCTCGCTTTATGAAAGAGGGGTCGAGAGAGCCGAGACGTACCCGTCCTATGCCCTCTATCCCGTCTATTCTTTCCAACAAGGTCACAAGATCGGAATCTGTGAGGTCTTTTCCGTAGGAAGCCGTTTCAATGCCCGTGAGCACGACCTCGCGGCATCCGTTCTCCGTAAGCGTCCTGACCTCGTCTATTACGTCTGACATCGGCTTTGAGCGAATTTTTCCTCTTGCCGAGGGGATTATGCAGTAGGTACATCGGCTTTCACAGCCGTCCTCTATTTTTACGTAGGCGCGTGTTCTCTCAAACGCTGTGATGGACATTTTTTCAAAGTCCGATGTGTCTATATCTTCAACGAATATAAGGGGAATACCGTTCTTTTGTCCCTTGCCTACAAGCTCTTCCGCGATACTTGCCGCGCGAAGCTTGTCCGCGTTTCCTATAACTGCATCTACCCCTTCGATAGCCGCTACCGCTTGCGCGGCGGTCTGAGCCATACAGCCCGTGACGATGACGAACGCATCCTTGTTTTTTGAAATAGCGCGACGAATGAACTGCCGAGCCTTGCGGTCGGACTCCGCCGTTACCGTGCAGGTGTTTATTATATACGCATCACACGCTACGGTAGGCGGGAGTATTTTAAATCCGCGCCTTTCAAGCTCCTCAGCGATAGCCTGCGACTCGTATTGATTTACTTTACAGCCGAGAGTATATATTCCCGCCGTCTTTGGTAAATTTAACATATAATTCTCCTTTTTAGGAATATTATGCGACAAGTAATATTTTATCACGAAAAAGAAATTTTGTAAATACATTAAAATTTAAATTTAAGCAGAAAAATGAAAATTCTAATATGCTTATGCGGTTATAAATATATTTTTTGAGTTGAACGGTTGATTTGTGTCGAAAAAATACAAATTACTTGACAAAAACATTTAAAAATGATATAATACACAAAAAATAATTATACAGAAACAGGAAAATATTATGCTGTTTAATTCAATTCACTTTTTGGTATTCTTTCCGATAGTATTGCTGCTTTTCTTTATCGTTCCTAAAAAGTTAAGATGCCCTGTTTTACTCATAGCAAGCTATTATTTTTATATGAGCTGGAATCCCATATACGCGCTACTGATTTTCTTTTCGACCTTTTCAACGTATATCGCGGGAATAGTTGTGGCAAAGGGACAGGAAAAGGGAAATAAAAAGCTCAAGGTGACGGCGGTTGCGGTTACCGTAGTCATAAAT